>REDH01000137.1 GCA_007693585.1 Deltaproteobacteria bacterium | reverse complement strand
TGAACCAGCGCACCCCGTTGCAGTTCAGCCGGTCGCTCCAGGCTTCGACGATGCTGACCGTGGGGCTGTGGCGGCTTCCCCGAACGTTCACGGTGGCCGCGTCCAGAAGCAACCAGCCCTCGTTGGGGAGATGTACGGCGATCGCCTCACCGGTCCCGGGCCCGGCGACGAAGAGATGAACCCGGTCCTGGTCCAGCGTTGCGAGCTGGCTCAGGGGCTCTGCGTCAGGCAGTTCCATCGACGCACAAGCTCCTTCAACAGGTCAACGGGCGAGGGGGATGAAGGCGGACACTCCTGTGCCCTCGCCGAGACGAGCACATCATTCTCATCGAACGTCACGACGATGAACGCGCCAGCCGGGAAGTGCCGCAATCTGTTCCGTTCGTCGCCCTGAACCACAACCTCGAAGGAAGCGGGTCCCGCGTCTTCCAGCCACTCGCCCACCCGCAGCAAACAACGTTCCTCGTCCGCATCGACGAGCATGGCCGGCAGCACTCGCCCTTGCGCGTGCGTGCCCGCCATCTCCTTCCAGCGTTCGGTGATGGGAAGCTCCGGTGGGTAGACCCGTTCCCAGAGCTGCTCGCGTTCCATCTCGTCGGCGACTTCCTGGGCCAGGGCGGTGAAAGGCTTCGCCACGGTCCCCGCGAGCCCGTCTTCCGGCATGTCCTTGAGGATGAACAGCGCGCCCAGAGGGTCCCCGGTGGCGGTCCAATAGCGTTGCGCGCAGTCCAGGACGATCGTGCCCTGCGTGGTGGGTTGCGTGACGAGGATCAGACGCGGATGTTCCGTCTCGCCATGGGATGCAACAGGTGTCGCTGGCGCATCGATCGCCTCGTCCGGGGGGACAAGTAGCTGGATGAGCGGCCAGATTGCGGACCATCGGTCCCCTGGGCGCTCGGTATCGCCTCGGTCGACGGCGCTCCGGAAGGATTTCAGCAGGAGTGAGAGGAGGTTACCCAGGTCGCTGGATTGAAGGGAAGGTCCACGGCGGTGCTGTCTCCGACCGGGCGTCCAGTGCACAATCCGTGCATCGTGTAGCTTTTCTGCACGCATGAGGCGAGTCGGGAATCCCTGCGCGGGATGCCCGGTATCAGCGCGGTGTGGTCGGCGCACAGCCTCCTCATCGAACTGAAGTCGGTAATGCGTGGTCGCATTCATGCCTTCTCTCCGTCGTGAGCGAACATCTCGCGCTCTTCCGCCGAGAAGAGCTGTTCTGACACGGCTTCCCTGTACGCTGGTTTGAGCAGGTCCCAGAAAAGGCGCTTCGCCCATGTGTGGAGGTTCTGCAAAACAGGCGCAAGCTCGCTCGCAGCACTCGGGTGGATAGCCTGGTCGTTCGGAAGGTCGGCGAAGACCGCCGTGGTCACGATGGCATGCACATGCGCACCGCGGGCCCCGTCCTCGTCCTCCAGAACAGGCTTCTCGATGCGATACTGGATTCGTCCTCGGGTACGGTCGGTCAACCGAAAAGGGACGTCACCCGACATCAGCGGGAGCACGGAGACGCCCTGAGCTGCGGGCCAGTGCAGACGCTCGTGCAGAAGGGATGCGCGCTCGGCCTCGAAGACGTCGATATAGCGAAGCAGGACTTCGCCGATTCGCCGTTCGGGGACCAGCTTCTCCAGCATCGGCAGCCGCGCCAGAACATACGGTGAGGCCTGCGACCAGCCAGGGTAGGCTTCCCCGTCCCAGGCAAGGCCACATCCCCGGTGCGCCAGGAGCCACCAGGGGCCACGGTCCGCCTCATTGGCGGGTTCCACTCGATAGACGGCGTCTTCACGGGAACCGAAGAAGTCCCCCAGAAGCGGATCCGGCTGCATCTCGCTGACGGTGCTTCCGTGCCCGAGGGCTGCGGCAAAGAGCGTGAGCGGCAGGTCCGGCCACGGCTCGGCGTACCGGATGAACAGCCCGCACTGGCTCAGCGGCGGCTCGCCCATGCACTTATGCGACTGCTCTCCATGCGTCACGACATCTTCCTTTCTTCAGTCTGCCGGGCATCATGCCTGGCGGACCGGGAGGTCATAGGCCCTTGGAGCCGTCATGTCGAGGCAGCCAGTGGCTCCGGTCGCTCGCGCTTGCGCTCAGCCACGGTATGCAGCGTCATCGTGGCTCACCGCAAGCGGCGGCTGAGGTGCTCGCTCGTCACCGCATCCATCTCCCTGCCCACTCGTCGGGCTTCCTCGCCAGCGGCTTCCGCCCTGGCCAGACGGCGTGCATATTCGTCCTCCGTGAGCTCCTTGCGGTCGTCGCTTTCCGGCTGCTCTTCCGGCGACTTGATCTTGCTGTAGCACCACATGGAGACCTCCTGTCGGTCGTGGAGAGCGCTCGTGTCGACCGGGGTCCAGGCAGCCTATGCCTTCGGCAAGCCGCGTCAAGCGTGCTGCGACACCGAAGCTCCGGAGCCGTGGGTTCATCACGCCGGTGGCCAGGGCAGGCCGATCCGGCCGAAGGTCCAGCGCATGACGGCGAGGTCGTCGTCCAGGCCGCCGATGTCGAAGTCGGAGTCCTCGTCCTCCGTTTCGATGAAGTAGAGGATGGCCGCGGAGGCCAGCAGGCGGTGGTCCGGGGGAAGCCGGTCCCAGCGCGCGAGGAGCAGGCGCGAGGCCCGCATCAGCAGCGCCCCGGCGTCGAGGTCGATGAACTCCGTGCTGGTCAGGGCCTCGTCGCGGGCGGCGAGCCACTCGGCGAGGCCCACCTCCAGGGCGGCGGGGGTGGCGTCCGCCGCCTTGCGCGCGAGCAGGCGGCCGAAGAGCGCGGGGAGATGGGCGGGCAGCTCGGGCGCCGTCATGGGGCCTCCCCCAGCGCCGGGTGCGGCGTGCCCCAGCCGCTCACGAGCAGCAGCTCCCGCGCGCGGGTCGCCACCACGTAGAGCAGCGCCCGCGCCCGGTCCTCCGCCGCCTGCGCCGTCTCCGGCACCTCCCCCGGCTCCGGGGCCTCCATCCGCCAGCCGCCGTGCAGCCCCGCCAGCATCACCGCGCGGAACTCCAGCCCCTTCACCCGGTGCATCGTCGCCACGCGCACGCCCTCGCCCCGCGCCCCCTGCCGGTCGATCACGTCCACCGGAAGGTCCGCCGCCCGCAGCACCTCCGCCACGCGCCGCACATCGTCCACACGCGGCAGCGCCACACACACCTCCCGCGGTGCAAACCGCGGCGCCTCCCCGTCCGGGCCCTCCCGCAGCAGCACGCCGAGCTGCTCGACCAGCCACGCATGCTCCTGCTCCTCCCGCGCGAAGTGCCGCACCGTCGGCACCGCCCCGCGCATCAGGCTCACGTAGCCGCGCAGCGTGTCCGCCTCGCCGTCCAGGTCGTCCACCGCCACCCCCTCGATCAGCGCCACCGCCCAGCGCCGGATCTCCTCCGTCGTCCGGTAGTTGATCCGCAGCCGCCGCGCGCGACCCTGGATGTCGATGCCGCACCGCCGCAGCACCACCCGCCGGTTGTAGATGCGCTGGTGCGGATCCCCCACGATGAACAGCCGGTTGGCCGCATCCCACCCCTCCGGCGCCGGCGCGCCGGGCTCGGGAATCCCCGCCAGCGCCGCCACGAGCCGGAAGTCGATCTCGTCGAAGTCCTGCGCCTCGTCCACCACCACCGCCGCATACGGCGCAGGCTGCCCCGGCTGCCGGAGCCGGTTCGCCGCCTCCCGGGACAAATCCGCCGGCTCCATCCAACCCCGCTCCTCCAGCCGCGCGCGGAACGCCTCCATCACCTTCCACACCTCGCGGCGCTGCGCGCGCCCCAGCGGCGCCCCGCGACCCTCCCGCGGCTTGAGCAGGTACGACCGCTGATCCCGCAGCCCGTGACGCTGCACCACCTGCGCCCACTCGTCGCGGTAGAACGAGACCGGAAACTCCCCGTCCGGCACCACCTCCTCCCACAGCGCCCGAAGGCGCTCCCCCGGCGCGAGCTGCGCCGACAACCCCTGCCGCTCCAGAAATCCCCGCGCCCAGCCGTGCAGGTTCACCACGTCGATGCGCTCCCGCGCCTCCCGCGTCACCATCCCGTCCAGCAGCGCCGACACCTCCCGCGGCAGGTTCGTCGTGAACGTCGTGAACAGCAACCGCTGCCCCTCCTCCGCGAACACCCGCTCCGCCAACCACTTCATGCGGTGCAGCGCCACCACCGTCTTCCCCGTGCCCGCTCCCCCCAGCACCCGCGCAGGACCCCGAAGGTCCCACTGCACCAGCTGCGACTGGCTCGGATGCAGAAACAGCCGCCACTCCTCGAACGGGCGGTCCAGGACCTCCGCCAGCTCCGCCGAGCTCTCCACCGGGAGGAGATGACGCTGGCTGTCCGGGTGCAGGAACGCCCGCTCCCACCGCGCCGCCTCCGCCTCGCGGGCCTCGCGCGCCGCACGCTCCGCCTCGCCCTCGAGCGCCTCCGCCAGCGGGGACGCCTCCCCGAACTCCGGCCGACGGCTGCGCCGGTCCCGAAGACGCCGCTCCGCCTCCGCGCGACGGTCCTCCACCAGCTGTACGACGTCCGCGTAGCTGTCCCCCGTCGCCAGGCTGTAGAGGGCCTCCCACGTCTCCTGCGGGATGTGCGGCTGGATGGCCTCGAGGCCCGCCGCATCCCGGATGCTGCGCACCGAGGGCAGCAGGGGCCCGGGCACGCCGAGCCGCACGAGCTCCCGGTCACGCTGCGCGGCGAAGAGATCCGGCGGCGCGTCGCCGGGCGCGTCCGTCGGCTCCGCAAGGGTGCCCACCGCCCGCTCCGCCTCCTGCACGCTGTAGATCTGGAAGGCCCCCGTCTCCGGGTTGATCTCGAAGGACCGCCGCTGGGCCCACTCCCGTGCCTCGTCGTGGTTGTCCACCCACACGAGGGCGTAGGTGTTGCCGTGCTCCGGCGCGATGAGCACCGCGCGGTACTGCTTGTCCACGCGCATGGAGCGCACGTTGGACGGCATGCCCGTCAGCATCTTGAAGTCCAGCCCCGGAGTGTTGGGGTCCTGCTCGAAGATTCGGATCTTCTCCAGCAACCTGGCCGCCACCGGGGGCTCGAGCTTGCGAAACCGCTTCATGAAGTCGCTGGTCATCGCGATGCGGGGCTGCGACGGAAAGCTCATCGGGGCACGGGGGCAACGGGAAGCGGACAAGAACACGGGCCGAGCGCCGGGTCACGCCAGCCTAGGCGGCGGCGGGGACCTTGGGAAGAGGGTACGCCGGGCTCGTCGCCTGACGGAGCGACAGCGCTCCGGGCGGCATGAGGGGTCGCCGGGTCCCCGCCCATCAGGCCTCGAGCCCCGCCGCCTCGCGCAGCAGCGGCGGACGGTCGGTGACCTCCTCGACCACGAGCACGCGGTAGCCCTCGGGTTCGAGCAGGCGCTCGGCGTCGCCACGCTGGTCCGCAAGGACGACCACCGTGCGCGTGGCCGGCAGCAGCACCTCCACGGGGAAGAGCGACGCGGTCAGTTCGGTGCCCAGGCCGAACTCGCCCCCCTCGCGCACGAGCTCTGCGAGCAGCGGCCGGAGTTCATCGGCCAGCAGGGCGTCGGGGTCGTGCCCCGCGGCGCGCAGCACCTCGTCGTCGCTCCTGGCGGCGCCGTCCGGGGCGGCGGGATGTGCCGCCGCCCGCTCCAACTCGGCGGGGCTGCCCATGACGACCCCCGGCCCGCTGTGGCGCTGGGCGTCGTCCGTCGCCGGTGGGTCCTGCTCGGCCGGGGCGGACAGGTGTGGGGTCAGCGGGCCGGCGAAGGGGTGCACCGCGCCGTCGAGGGCGGTGACGAGGAGGTGGTGGCCGGGGAGGAACTGGAGGTGGTTGAGGGTCCAGAGGGCGGCGCGCCAGGTGCGCTTCCAGGGGGCGTGCGCGTCGTCGCGGGCCGGGTCGGTGGAGTCCTCTTCGGCGCTGCGCAGGAGCTGTTCCGCCGGCGGAGGGTCCAGCCGAAGGAGGGTGCGCCAGGGGGGCAGGGGGGAGGTGGGGTCGCGTTTGGCGTCGCCGAACGAGATCAGGAGCGCACTGGCCTCCGTCTCGAGGAGGAGGCTGGCGGTGGGGGTCCGCGCACCGCGGAGGAAGCAGGCGTGCTGGCGGGAGAACCCCGCCGGGAGGTCGGCGCTGGGGGGCGCGGCGCACCAGTCGTCGCGGAGGGTGCGGGCCTGCGGGCGGTCGAGGCCGAGGGCGTGCCGGGGGTCGATCACGGCGGCGGCGGCGAGGGCGTGGACGAGGCGGGCATGGTCGTGGGCGGTCGCGCCGAAGAGGAGCTTTTCGAGGAGCCGGAACGGACCCATCAACGGCACGGCGCTGGCCCCCTCGCCGACACCTCCGCTGCGCAGTTGCTCGAGGGTACGGGCGACGTCCTCGGGGCGCAGCGGGGCGAGGAGGGTGGCGTCGTCGGGGTGGTCCCTGCGGGCGGCGAGGACCGCGAACGGCTCGTCCTTCTGCTCGCCTGCGGCCTGGACTTCGGGGAGGTCGTTCCAGGTGATGGAGAGGACGAGCAGGCCGCCGTCGAGGAGGGCGGCGCGCTTGCGGAGGTCGTCGGCGAGGGTCAGGCCCGCACGCGTCGGGTCGGCGTGGAAGGCGTAGCCGTCGAGGAAGAGGGCGATGCGCGGGTGGCGGTGCTCGTGGTCGTCGCGGCGCTCGAGGACGAAGTCGGGCTGGCTGCTCGGGTGCTCGCCCTCGAGGAGCTCCGCGCTCCTGGGTTGGGGTCGCAGGCGCCAGGGCAGGTCCCTGATGGTGAAGTGCCAGGCTTCGCCGCCGTTCGCGGCGTGGCGGGTAAGGGGGACGTTCCGTCGCTCGAGGAGGTCGGCGAGGGCGGCACGAAAGCGTCGCTCGAGGGCGCTCTCCTCGGTGAGGCTGCGGTGGTGGCCGTCGAGGGTGGGCTCGCTGAGGAGGCGGTCGTCGGCGAGGTGGGGGAGGAGCTCGCTGACGGTGCGTGCGGCGCGCTGGCGGCTGAGCTTCGCCTGCTCGTGCTGGTCGGCGCGGGTGTAGACGCAGTCGTAGCAGCCGTCCCGGGGGCGGTCCGGAAGGGCGCCGGCGTGCGGGGCGTCGGCGTCTTCGGCGCCGATCTCGACGTCCACGACGGGGAAGTCGTGCTCGGCGCCGCAGCGGCAGTTCTCGAGGGTGCGGAAGGCGCGCTCGAGGTGGCGGCGCATGTGTTCGGGGCGGGCGAGGGACTCGAGCCAGCCGGTGCCGCCGGGGACGGTGTCGACGATCCAGAGCAGGTGCTGGCGATGGAGTCCGCCGTCGGGATCCGGGAGGGTGGTGTGCAGGAAGCGCAGGTGGTCTGCGCGGCCCTTGAGCGCGTGGCGCACGACGAGGCGGAAGATGGCCTTCCAGTCCACGAGTCCTGCGTCGCGCTCCGGTCGGATCGGCAGCAGGATGCGGAGGCCCTCGGTCTCCATGCGGCGTTCGAGCCAGAGGTCCTCGACGGGCACGGCGGTGCCGCGGCGCGCGGGGCAGGTGTGGTGGTGGTCGCGCTCGAGGGTGTGCTCGGTGACGAGCACGCCGCAGCGGCTGCAGATCGGGAACCCGATGGGCACGTTGCGTCCCGCGACCCTGAGGCCGCCCACGCCCGGCCTGGGGCGGCCGAAGGCGAGGTCGCGGACACGGATGCGCGGATGGAACTGCCAGCCGAAGGCCTCGTCGCGGGCCACGCGCGCCGTCGGGGCGGGCAGGTGCTCGGGCGGGGGCAGCACATCCACGAAGCTGCCGCGCTCGTGGGGGGCGCCGCCGCGCTCCTCCTGGCTGTCGTCCTGCAGGCTGTCCTCGTGGCGCATCTGGCTGCGCACCAGCCGCAGCGGCAGCACGGCGTGGACCTGGCCGCGGTCCCCGAAGCCGGGCGTCCTGCAGGCGGGGCACGCCGCGGGCAGTCCCGCCTCCTCCCGGTCCACCTCCGCGGTGTGGTGGCAGGCCGGGCAGAAGGCGATACGGCGGATGCCGTTCGCGCGCCCGCCGTCCTCGGTGGCGCCACCGCCGAGGTCGACCGCCTGCACGCGGAGCCGCCGTCCGGCGCCGTGGAAGGTCGCGCCGGGCACGAGCTCGTGGACGGCCTGGCTGGCCGGACGCATGAACTCCAGCGTCTCGGTGGAGGGGTCGTCCGCGCGCTCGCCGGGGATGCCCCAGATGCGGGCATGGAGCTTCACCCCCGGCTCGGGGAAGGCGTAGTTGGGCAGGACGCCTTCGTTGCACAGGTGCTGCAGGGGCTGGATGCGCCCCTTTTCGGCGAGCTCCTGCGCGGCGAGGGCGGCGGCGCGCTTCGCCTCGGCGATGCGTTCCTCGATGGCCTGCACGGCCTCGTGGTCGCGCTCGTTGGCCTCCTTGCGTCGCGTCTGGTTGTCGTCAATGCGCCTGCGTGCGTTGTCCCGCTCGCTCGTCAGCGTCTTGCGTTCCTCCCGCAGGCGCTCGAACGCGCCGAGTGCGCGGCCGGCGAGTCCGTCTGGGACGAGCCCGCGCTGCAGCTCCCTGCGGAGGACGTCCAGGGCGCGGTTCCAGTCGGTGTTCTCCTGCTCCTGCGTCGCCGCGGTGCCGAGAGTTCGAAAGGCGTTCCGGAAGCGTTCGAGCGCGGCATCGGGTTCGGCGCAGGCGGCGGCGAGGGGGGCGACGGGCCACTGGCTCTCGTCGTTGACGCGGTGGGCGTGGAGGCGTCCGGTGCCGGCCCATCGGGGGTCGTTGGCGACCTCGTCGAGGAGGAATGCGGCGAGCTGGCGCCGGAGCATTTCGGGGGCTTCGAGGTAGACGCCGGGGGGGCGGATGCGTCCCTGGAGCATGCGCTCGGGGCGTTCGAAGAAGTGGAGGTCGTGGGGGCTGCGGACGGAGGCGAAGGCGAGGACGAGGGCCTGTCCGGTGCGTCGGCCGGCGCGTCCGATGCGCTGGAGGAAGGCGGCGGGGGTGGGGGGCACACCGAGGAGCATGACGGCGGAGAGGTCGCCGATGTCGATGCCCATTTCGAGGGTGCTGGTGCAGCTCAGGACGTTGGGTGCGTCGGGTCGGGTGGCGCTGCGGAAGGCGTTTTCTGTGCGCTGGCGGAGGTCGTTGTCGAGGAGACCTGTGTGTTCGCTGGCGAAGACGCGTCCGATGCGTCCGCTGCGGTAGATGGCGCGGTAGTAGTCGACGCGTTCGTCTTCGGGAACGGGCCGGTAGCGGTCCTGGCTGCGGAAGTTGAGGGACGGGGCGCCGGTCCACAGGGGGAGTTCGTCCTCGGGCACGCTGAGGGGGTAGGTTCCGGCGCGGCCGTCTTCGGCGAGGGGGAGGATACGGCGCACCTGCCCGGTGACGCGCAGGGCCTCGGGCTGCAGCGCCCAGACGGTGGCCTTCTTTCCCACGTCCATTCGGCGGAGGACCCCGACCTCCGCGAGGCGGGGGAGGAGGAGACGCCAGAGGGCGTTGACATCGTCGTGGCCGAGTTCTTCGCGCAGGCATCGGCGTGCCCAGTTGGTGCTCCAGTTCTCGTTGCCGCCGCGGGCGGTGAGGAGCTCCACGCCGTCGTTGCCCCGGGCGAGGGCGGTGTCGGTGGTGAGGAAGCGTGGGCGGGCGTAGACGCCGCCGAAGACGGAAAACCAGCGGTCGCCGAAGGCGCGCAGGGCCCGTGGGGCGCGGCAGCTTCCTTGCACCCACTTGTCGAGCCAGGGATGGTGGATGGCGCCGCGGGTGCGGGCGCGCATGACGAAGCCGATCAGGAACTGGGCGAGGGTGTCGTCCTGGAGGTTGCGCAGCAGCGGGATTTCCTCGCGCAGTTCCGGGCCGGCGAGGCGGACGGCTTCGTCGCGGAGGGTGGGCAGCAGCGCGGTGGCGGTGGCGCCGACCTTTTCGAGGGTGCGTCCGGTTCTGGCGTTGACGCCGAACTCGAGGATGGCCTCCCAGAGCAGGCGTTGGCGCAGGGGCCGTTCGAGGGCCCTGGGCGGGGCGGGGACCTTGCGCCCGGTGCCGGCTTCGCGGGCGGCGGCCACGCGGTCCATCCACGCGGTGTACTCCCCGCGGTGGGCGAGGTCGGGGGGCAGGAAGGTCGCGTAGCGCTCGGGGGTGTTCTCGACGAGGGCGGCGTCGTCGAGGAGCGATCCGCCGAGGGTGTTCAGCGGGACGCCTTCGCCCCCGCCCTGGCCGACCTGGTGCATCAGGGCGGTGCGGAGGTTGAAGCGGAAGGTGCGCGCGGAGAAGAAGCCGGCGCGGTGGGAGGCGTCCTGCACGCCGTCGTTGAAGGCGAGGAGGCGGCGATCCCGGTTGTGGCGCGAGAGGAAGAGGTGGCTGACGGCCACGGAGGCCAGGGTCGGGCCGCCGGCCCCCGCGAGGGTGAGGGCGCCTTCGCTGTCACAGCGGGGGCAGCACAGCCGGTGGGTCTCGCGCCCCTTCGCCGAGGTCCGCGTCCGTCCTTTCCCGTCGGCCCGCTCGGTCTCCACGGGAAAGGCCTCGTCCGGCGCTTCGGCCTCGCCCGGGTTGGACAGCAGCCTCGCGTTCGCAGGGTCGAGCACAGTGCCGAGGAGCGTGCCCTGGCGACCGTCGCGTGGTCCCGCGGGGAGTGCCGGGAAGAGGATGCGCAGGCGCGGGTGCTGCGCGAAGAAGGCCCGGTAGATGCGCTGGGGGTCGGTCTCGAGCCGGTTCGGGTCGTCCTCGTGGACGAGCGCTGCCCAGCCACTGGCGCCGCACTCGCGGCAGTAGGCGGGGGGCAGGCCGGGGGTGTCGGGCTCGTCGTCCCGCCAGAAGAAGGCGGGGCGGCGGGAGAGGGCGCGCATCAGGCGGCTGGCCTCGCGGACCCAGAGCTGGACCTGGAGATCGAGGAAGGGCAGAACGCGGCGGGGTGCTCCCTGCCCCTCGGGGGCACGCTCGTGGCGACGGGCCTCGCCGATGCGGGTGAGCAGGTCGGCGACCTCCGCCGCGGGTCGCGCCATCCGTCGGGCGAGCTCGTCGAGGCGCACCGGGGTGTTCCCCTCGAGGTTGCCGAAGAGCAGGCGCAGCTCCGGGGAGTGGACGAGCGCCTGTCCGAGCGCGATGCGCCACGGGGCGTCGAGGGGGTCGTCGGGATCGCCGAGTGGCACAGGACCCCGTTCCTGCTGTTCCTCTCGTTCCTGCTGTTCCTCTCCATGGAACAGCCCCGTGAACTCCGCGAACGAGAGGCGTTCCTCGGTGATGACGGTGCCGCGCTCCTGCGTGTCGAAGGCGGTGCCGAAGAGGTGTCCGGCGAACTCGAGGAGCTGCGTTCGTGCGCTGGTGTCCTCGCCGAGGGTGGCGGAGGTGCCGATGGGGGTGAAGGGGGTGCCGACCCGCGCGCGCAGGCGGCGCAGCAGTCCGGCGACGTCGGAGCCCTGGGCGCCGTCGAAGGTGTGGAGCTCGTCGAGCACGACGTAGTGGAGCTGGCTTGCGCCGCGCCACAGGCCCTGGGCCCAGGGGCGCATCAGCAGCAGGTCGAGCATCCGGTAGTTGGTGAGCAGGATGTCGGGCGGGCTCTCCTGCAGCACTTCGCGGTCGGTGATGACGGCGTCCTCGCCCATGGTTCGGCGCGTGTCCCCGGAGGCGGAGTCGCCGGTGTACATGCCGACGGTGAGCTGGCCGGGGTAGTGCTTGTGAACGGTGCTGGCGAAGCGTGCGGCCTGGTCGGCGGCGAGGGCGTTCATGGGGTAGAGGACGATGGCCTTGATGCCTTCGCCGCGGCCTTCCTGTCGCATGCGGTGGGCGTGGTCGAGCAGCGGGAAGAGAAAGCACTCGGTCTTTCCGGAGCCGGTCCCGGTGGCGACGAGGGTGGGCCTGGGCTCCTGTCCGCGGCTCGACAGGCGCCTCCAGGCCTGGAGCTGGTGGGCGTGGGGTGCGAAACCGGGGTCGTGGCCGAGGAGCCTTACGGCTTCCTCGCGGCCCTGTTTTCCGCTGCCGCGAAAGGGGAGGGAGACCCGCACCCACGGTCCCTGGAACATGCCGCGCCCGGGGGTGTTCAGCAGGGTGCGCAGCGCCGCGGTGGTCTCGCCGTCCTCGAACGCGAACGTGGTGTCGAGGTAGTCGGTGAGGGTCTGCTGGAGCTCGTCGGCGACGAGGAGGGGCTGCATGGGGCGGCAACGGGAGGCGGGTCACAACATCCGTCCGGAGCGTGCCGTAGCCCGCTTCGTACGGCAAGGGGCTTCGGGCACCCGGGCTCCTGTTCGCGGACCCATCGTTCGCGCAACAGTTGGACCGATGGTTCTTCGAGCGTGACGAGTCGTACCGGGGGGGCGCTCGGGAACCGTGCTTCAGCGTGCAGCAGTGCGAGAGCCGGCAGTGTGCCGGCCGCGGGTGCGTTCCCGGCCAGTGGCCCTGCACGGACCGGATCCGCCGCGCGGTTTCCCGATGAGCGCCACCCTTGACTTCCAGACTGTCCGCAGCGGTCACGGGGAGCCCCGAACGGCTCGGCGCAGGGGTGTCGCGTCGAGCAGCTCGGGTGGTCAGCGAGTTCGGGCCAGCGGTGGCGTCTTCGCCAACCGCTGCCCGACCTGGCTCGAGGAAAGTCGCTGGAGATACACCATCCGGCGGAGCCGCTACCTCCGGTGAGCGGAGGCGGCGACGCCCGCGGGCGATACGAGGTGCGAGGCCCCGCAGCGCGCGCTCAGCGGCAGATGCCGCGGAGGCAGTTCTGGAAGACGCGGCACTCGTTGCCGCATCCGCCGCAGTTGTTTCGGTCACTCATGACGTTGACGCACTGTCGCGGCTCGCCTTCGTCGCTGCAGTCGGCGTATCCACTGGCGCAGGTACACTCGCTGAAGCGTCCGGTGCCGAGGGGCTCGCACACCTCGCTGCGGTCGTCACAGCACTCGGTGCTGGGCAGCGGGATACCGCCGACCAGTCGCTGGGTGCGGCAGTAGGTGGTGTCTTCCTCGCAGGCGCACTCGCCGTCGCTGCAGGGCCCGCGGGCTTCGCACGCCTGATTGCAGCCCCCGCAGTGGTCGCGGTTGGTGTCGAAGTCGTCGACGCAGTCGTCGCCGCAGTTGGTGAAGCCCGTCCCGCAGATGCACTGGCCCTGGCTGCACTGCTCGCTCGAGGCGTCGCAGCCTTCGCCGCAGTCGCCGCAGTGGTTCACGGAGGTCTGGAGGTCGGCGCAGACCGTGCCGCAGGCGGCGAGGGTGCCGTCGCAGTCGATCCCGCACTCTCCGTCCACGCAGATGGCTTCGCCGTCGGCCGGGGTCGGGCAGTCCACGCCGCAGCCGCCGCAGTTCTCCGGGTCCTCGAGGATGTTGGTCTCACAGGTGCTCACGTCTCCGTCGCAGTTTTCGAAACCGGTCTGGCAGCCGCCGGAGGTACAGATGTGGGTGTTGCCGGCGAGGGAGCAGGTGAGGGCCACGCCTGCGCCGCCGAGCTGGGTGCAGTCGATGCAGCCGCTTCCGCAGGTCTCGTCCTCGTCCGTGGATGCCTCGCAGCCGGTGGTCCAGTCTTCGTCACAGTTGGCGAAGCCCGGCGCGCACGCCGTGATGATCGGCTCTCCGTCCGTGCAGCCCGCGGCCTCGACGTTTGGCGCGTCCAGCGCCGTGCGGTTGCATCCGCCGCAGTGCGCGACCGACGACGCGAGCTCGGCTTCGCAGCCGGTCGATTCGTCGCCATCGCAGTTGGCGAACGGAGCGTCGTCCACGGGCTCGCCCTCGTTGTCGAGTTCCCCTTCGCAGACCACGAACTCGCAGGTGCCTGCGTTGCACGCCGTGACGGCGTTCGGCAGCGTGCACGGCACGTCGCAGGCGCCGCAGTGGTTCAGCGACGCGCTGATGTTGCTGTTGCAGCCGGTCGCGTCGTCGCCGTCGCAGTTGTCCCACCCGTCCTGGCACGCGTCCAGGGTGCAGGTGCCGTCGACGCAGAGGGAGTCGGCGTTGACGTGCTCGCACGGGCTGTCGCAGCCGCCGCAGTGGTTGAGGCTATCCCGGGTGTCGACGCACTCCTCGCCGCAGCGCTCCTCGTGCTCGGCGCACTCGTCGGTGCCCGTGGGGTCGATGGTGCCTGTGGGGTCGATGGTGTCCGTGGGATCGATGGTGCCCGTGGGGTCGACGGTCCCCGTCGGATCGACGGTGCCCGTGGGGTCGACGGTGCCGGTGACGTCACCCGTGGTCCCGGGGGTCGTGGGCACGGGCGTGGTGCCGTCGCCGTCGCTGCCGCAGCCCACGGCGCCCACGAGGAGTCCGCAGGCGAGAAGGGAGAGCGTGGTGCCGAGCCTTCGAGGCCGGCGAGGCGCTCGGCGGGCATCTGCGCGTCGAACGGGCGAGGTGGCGTGTGGGGTTGTTGCGGACATGGGACCTCCTGCGCGTTGGCTCGCCACGGGCGGTGAATCCTGTCACCGCTGATGGGGGCGTGAGGGGGCGGTCCGGCCATGGTGCCAGGTGCCAGGGGGCCGAACCTTCGGGATGATCTCGGTGTCGCGCTTTGACTGCCTGCTGGACCCAGGCAGCGGAGTGCTCCCGTCGGGAGCGGTGCGCGACACCGCACCTGATTGTCCGAGGGGTAGGCGGGGCAGGTGCCGGACGCAAACCGGAGCGCGGTTCGCGAGAACTTCGGGATAGGTTCGGCGCAGGAACGCCGAGTGCCGGCTTCGGAAGCAGGGCAGGATGAACTCGGGATCCGTGTGCGTCAGGCGGTGCCTGTCAAGGGAGCCGTTCCG
>REDH01000007.1 GCA_007693585.1 Deltaproteobacteria bacterium | reverse complement strand
GTGGTAGAAGTCCGTGCGGGGCAGGTCCGCCGGGACCGTGCGCCCCTCCTGATTTACGTCGTCGGGCTTCGTGGGCACGTCCGGGTCCACGCAGAGGATCGCGAGGGACTTCGTGCCGGCCGGGAGATCGCTCCAGGCCAGGTGCGGGTTGCGGTTGCCGCTGAGCTCGACGTGATCGGTGGGATGGGGCACGGCGAAGGCGAATTCGCCGGCGATCGGCTGGCCGTCGGTGATCGAGTCGCTGAAGAGCTTCATCGCTTGCCTCCCGGATTCAGGTGCATTCAGGCCGCAAAACGCGGCGAAGGGGACGTGCGGAGGCTAGGCTCTGCAGGTCCCCTTCGCAAGGCGGCCGGCGCCCCGGCCCGCCACAGAGGCGGTCCGGGGAGTTCAGCGCCGCAGCGCGGCGGTGCTCAGCCCTCGGGCAGGAAGCAGTCGGGGCCGTCGATGTCGAGGAAGGTGTTCGCCGCGCAGATGTCCGCGTTCACCGCCCCGTTGGGGTGCACGTAGATGCCGTAGGCGTCGACCTCACTGTTGCCGATGTTGTCGAAGGTGGAATTGGTCACGTTGCCGCTGGCGTCGCGGCCACCGCGGCCGATGACAATACCTGCGGGCTCCACGCTCGTCTGGGCCGCGTCGAATCCCGCGTCGCGCACCTCCACCCACTCGAAGATCGAGGGGTCTCCCGACGTCTCCAGCAGCAGGATGCCGTACCACCAGCCCTTCTGAGCCTGGCTGCCCTGGAAGACGATGGGATTCGTAGTCTCGCCCACGGCGTCGATGCGGCAGTTCGCCGAGCAACCGTCCACGCGGAGGCGGGCGGCGTTGTCGAACTCGAAGATGCTGCCGGCGGCGATGCCGATGATGGCCTCCACGCGCAGGTTGCCGGTGACGAACCAGGGCGTGCCCGGGTTCTCCCAGAAGCCGTCGGCTTCGGCGCTGCCGCCCCGCACGGTGATGCGGTCGTCTCCGTTGTCCAGGAAAGTGCTCTCGGCGTCCATGCGGCGCATGTGGCGCGCATCGATCGTCATGGCCCCGTCGTTGCCCTCCAGGGTCAGCTCCGAGATGGCGTCCACGCGGGCGTTCTCGTGGATGTAGATGCCGTACCCGGCGTTGTTGCGCGCGACCACACCGGTCAGCTCCGCGACGGTCGCGGTGCGACCACCGCGGGAGAGCGTGAGGCCGGCGGGCTGCAGGTTCGTCTGCTGCGCCTCGGAGCCCGCATGCTCGATAACCACATAGCGGACCGCGTTGTTGGAGCTGGTGGTCTGCTCGTAGAAGACGCCCTTCCACCAGCCGGCCTCGGGCTCGCTGCCGCGGAAGATGACGGGCGCGGTCTCGCTGCCGTCGATACGCAGGCCCGGTCCGTCGACCGTCACGCCGGTCCCGTCGCGCATCTCGAAGACGGCGCCGGCCTCGATGACCACGTCCTCGTCGACGACCCGGAAGCCCTCGCTGGACCAGGGGACATCGATGCTCCGGATGGTACCCCCGACGTCGAGGGAGCCGCTGATCACCCGCACCACGTCCACATCGTTGCCCGTGAAGACGGAGTCGGCGTCAAAGGCGGTCATGTGGCGCGGGTCGACGTAGGCGGCTCCGCGCTGGTTGCCGGTGAAGGTGTTGCCCGCGAAGTCGTCGAGAGCGCCGTTGCGGCCGGCGAACATGCCCCAGCCGCTGTTCTCGCGGAGGGTGCTGTTCTGCAGACGCAGCGTGGCGCTGCGGCCCGGGCGCGCGACGGTCAGGCCCGCCGGCTCGGAGTTGGTGGCCCAGGCGTCCGAGCCCGCGTGCTCGATGGTGACGTGGACCAGTCGGTTGGTGGGCCGCTCGGTCTCGAAGTAGATCCCGCGCCACCAGCCGCGCTCCTCCTCGGTGCCGCGGAAGACGATGGGCGCAGTAGCCTCGCCTTCGGCGCGCAGGGCGCCGCCACTCTCCACGGCGATGCCCGCTCCGTCCCGGAAGAGCACCACGGTGCCGGGCTCCACGGTCAGCGTCGCACCGCGCACGTTCACACGCCCTTCCACCACGAAGGCCGGGCAGAGCCCGTCCTGGGAGGTCCAGGTCTCGTCGGTGGTGATGTTGCCGCCGGAGATGACGACGGGCTCCGAGCAGCCCAGGGTCTCGAAGGTGAGGCTCGCGGCGCTGTCGATGTCTCCGGCCCGCACGATCAGGCGGATGCGGTAGAGGCCCGGGCGGTCCGGGCGGAAGGTGGCCACGGCCTCATCGGCCTGTGCCATATCGGCCGTGCTGCCCCGGGGCCGCTCGCGCACACTCCAGGAGTAGGTCAGGTCGTCTTCGGTCTCGTTGCGCGAGGCGCTACCGTCCAGCGTAAGCGTCGTCCCCACCTGCGGAGCGTCCAGCAGCTCCGCGATGATCGCCTCCACCCGCTCGTCTCCGGACCCGATCAGGTCCGAGGTCGGTTCTCCGGTCTCCGTCGCCGTGGCGGTGGAGAAGACCGGAGGTGTGCTCTCGTCCGTGGCACCGGTCTGGCCCGGCTCCCCGGTCTGCCCGGTCTGGCCCGGCTCCCCGGTCTGACCGGTCTGCCCAGGCTCCCCGGTCGAGCTGCTCTCGTCGTCCAGAACCTCGTCACAGCCCGCCGCCAGCAGCAGCGCAGCCGCCAGCGCAACCATCCAGAATCCGTTCCATCGTGTCTTCATGCCCACTCCGTCGTTCGGGGAATGCGAGAGCCCGCTGCCGAAGCAGGGGATGCTCCCGACCAGGGAGCACAGTTCCGCATCGGGCTGCCTACTCCCCTCCCTGAAGGCGGTCAAACGCTTCTGCGCCGCATAAACTCTGGCCGAAGCTTGGGCGAAGGTTCCGCCGGCCACACGGCGGAGCCAACCGGCGCGCCGGCATACGGGTATATACACGAAATCACTTGCAAAGGGATCTGTATACAACATACACACCCGCCCCGATGGCGCCTCTCTTCACAGCGCGTTTTACGCTCCTGCTCACCGGCCAGTTCCTCCAGAACATGGCCTTCGCCTCGTTGCCT
>REDH01000008.1 GCA_007693585.1 Deltaproteobacteria bacterium | reverse complement strand
CCCACCTGCTCGAGCTGTCCCATGAACCCCAGCGCCACATCGACCGCCGCACCCCTCGTGGCCCCGGACAGGCCCGCCGAAGAACCCGCCGGCGACGTCGAACGAAGCCGGCGTGTGGCGATCACCGCCGTGCTGGCCCTGCGGGGCCTGCTGCGCGAGGGCGCCTTCCCTCCCGCGGGATGAGCGGCCGACGCCCCTTCCTCGTCACCCTCGCGGGCGATGGACCCCACCCGGTCTCCGTGCGCTGGAACGGGCCGGCCGGCTGCTACGAGATCCGCAGTGGACCGCACACCCACACGCTGCGGATGGGCCCACTGCAGGCCGACGGCACCCTCGCGGTCGAGATCGACGGCGCGTGGGTCCACCTCGCCGTGGAGCACGACGCCGAGGGCAACCCCGTCCTGTGTTTCGACGACGGAACGCGGCTCCCCGTGCGCGCAGCCGCCGCCGACCACCTGAAGCTCGCCGAGCAGCGGGCCTCGCCGACCGTCGACGCCTCCCCGGAGGTCCGGGCGCCCATGGCCGGCGAAATCCTCGCCGTCAACGTCGAAACAGGCGACGCCGTACACCGGAACGCCCCCCTCGTCGTCCTGGAGGCGATGAAGATGGAGGTCGTGGTCCGCGCACCCTGTCCCGGTGTGGTCAGGGCGCTGCACGTTGCGCCTGGCGCCCGCGTGCGCAGCGATGATCTGCTCCTGGTGATCGACCCCGGAGGCCTCATTGTGCTGCGGTGACCTGCCATGACCGATCGCTCCCCTGCCACCCCCGCCGAGCGGGCCGCGCTCTCCGGACGGTCCGACATCCCGCTGGCCCACGCGCGCCTCGAGACGCTCTTCGACGCGGGCTCGTTCGACGAGATCGGCGCGGACGTCGTCCACCGTGTGGACGCCTTCGGGCTCGGTGAGCGGCGCATCCCCGGGGACGGCGTCGTGACCGGCGCGGGCACCGTCGAGGGCCGCACCGTCTTCGCCTACGCCCAGGACCGCACCGTGCTCGGCGGATCCCTCGGCGAGGCGCACGCCATGAAGATCGCCCGCCTGCTCGATCTCGCCGACCGGGCCGGTGCGCCGATCGTCGCCCTCCTCGACTCCGGCGGCGCCCGCATCCAGGAGGGGGTCGACGCCCTCGCCGGGTACGGGGAAATCTTCCGCCGCAGCGTGCGCGCCTCCGGACGCATCCCGCAGATCGCCATCGTCTGCGGGCCGTGCGCCGGCGGCGCCGTCTACTCGCCGGCGCTCATGGACTTCACCATCATGGTCGACCGGCAGGCGACCATGTTCCTCACCGGACCCCGGGTGGTGCGCACCGTCACCTTCGAGGATGTCACCGCCGAGGCGCTCGGCGGCGGCGAAGTCCACGCCGGCCGGACCGGTGTGGCGCACTTTCTGTGCGACACGGACACGGAGGCCATCGCCACCGCCCGCGCGCTGCTGCGCTACCTGCCGTCCTCCGCTGCCGTCCCCGCGCCGCAGCACGCGACCGACGATCCGATCGACCGGGACCTCTCCGGCCTCGGCGCCCTGCTGCCCGCCTCCGCGCGCACCCCGTACGACGTGCGCGACATCGTGCGGGAGGTTCTCGACCGGGACTCCCTCCTCGAGGTGCACGCCCGCTGGGCGGCGAACGTGGTGGTGGCCTTCGGGCGCATCGCGGGCCACCCCGTCGGAGTCGTCGCCAACCAGCCCCTCGTCCAGGCCGGATGCCTCGACTCCGCCGCCAGCCGGAAGGCTGCCCGCTTCATCCGGACCTGCGACGCCGTCGGCCTCCCGCTGGTCTCGTTCGTGGACGTGCCGGGCTTCCTCCCCGGGCGGGACGAGGAGCTGCAGGGCGCCATCACCCACGGAGCCAAGCTCCTCTACGCCTGGTGCGAGGCGACGGTGCCCCGGGTGGGGCTCATCCTCCGTAAGGCGTACGGCGGCGCCTACATCGTCATGAACTCGAAGCATGTGGGCGCCGATGTCGCCCTCGCGTGGCCCTCCGCCGAGATCGCCGTGATGGGAGCCCGGGGTGCCGTGGAGGTGCTCCTGCGACGCCGGATCGCCGCCGCCGATGACCCGGCGGCCGAGCAAGCCCGCGCCGAGGCCGAGTACGCGGAGCACTTTCTGACGCCACGACAGGCCGCGGAGCGCGGCCACATCGACGCGGTCATCCCGCCGGAGGAGACCCGCCGACGGATCGCCCGGGCGCTCGCCCACCTGCGCGGAAAAACCGACCCGCTCCCCCCGGCACGCCACCGCAACATGCCGACCTGACTGGCCTGGCCAACCTGAGGGGTCCGACCAACCCGAGCCGCCCGGCCGGCGCGGCCCCTGCACCCTTCCTCCGGCGCGTCGGCCGGCGTTCGCCGCGAGGGGGATTCAGTCTCGACGCTTGCGCCGGCCGCGCTGGTTCGGCGACTCCACGAGGTCCGGCCCGGCGGCGTCGACGAGCAGGGTCGACACCCCGTCGGGATCGTCGAGGCCGTAGCGCACGCGCGTGCGCTCGGGCGCCTGATAGATGCGACGGGCCACCGCTCCCGAGCGCAGCCGGATGCGTCCGGTCGAGGACCACTCCTCCGGCGTCTCGAAAGCGTACTCGGCCCACCACTCGACGTTGCCGGTCCAGAGCACCCGCCGCTCCACGGCGAGCACCCGGTGCACGGGCGCGATGGCGGTCGGGGTACGCCCGCCGGGCGCTTTCGTGGCTCCCCAGCGGGGAGACAAGGTGAGGACAGCGCCGTAGATCAGGAGAGCAGCCCCGACGCCGAGGATCCAGAGGGGCAGGTCCCCGAGAGCGAAGATCACGCTGCCGAGGGCGAGCAGCACGCCGGCGATCTCGAGCGCGAGCCCGGTTGTGGCCGCACCCTGGCCGCCGGGCAGCAGCGGCTCATGCCACTGCGCGACGTGGCGGCGGCGTTCCACCCGCGGATCCACCGGCGGGCCGAACGCCACGAACGCGCCGGAGGGATCGTAGAGCTCGCGGTGGCCCGCTGGATCGGACGCTGGCTCCGGCGTGGGCACCTCGTCGGCGGCGGGCGGCGCGGCATCCTCCCGCGCGACCGGGACCTCGGTGGTCAGCCCGTTGGGGTC
>REDH01000198.1 GCA_007693585.1 Deltaproteobacteria bacterium | reverse complement strand
GGCTCCGTGCCACCGGGCTCCGTGCCACCGGGCTCCGTGCCACCGGGCTCCGTGCCGCCGGGCTCCGTGCCACCAGGCTCCGTTCCACCAGGCTCCGTTCCACCCGGCTCCGTGCCGCCGGGCTCCGTGCCGCCCGGCTCCGTGCCGCCGGGCTCCGTGCCGCCAGGCTCCGTGCCGCCAGGAGTTTGCGAGGAGTCGATTCCGGAGGCCGTCGGGTCGAGGCTGCCCGAAATCACGTCACTGGAGTCGACTTCGCTGCCGCCGGAGAGTGTCACGGCTGGGTCCGAATCGCCACAGCCCCCGAGCAGCAATGCGGCCACGAGGGACGTCAGTGCGAATCCCTTCGCGAGCGGTTGGATGCTTCTGCGGTCCATGATGTTCCCCCTCTGGGTTTGGTGGTCACCGATTGGCCCGGGTTTCGGGCATGGTTGCAAGGCTGTCGGGAGCAGGGTCCCGGGTTGCGAAGTGACAGTCTTGCGAATTCGCGCGTCCGGTTCAAGAACGAACCGGGACTTTCCGCGCGCGGGTCCGCGCAGGGACACGCGGCGCGCCGCCGACCGCTTTCCCCTTGACGGTGGAGGGCTCGCCGGCTAAGGCCACCCGCCGGTTGCCGACATAGCTCAGTCGGTAGAGCAGCTCATTCGTAATGAGCAGGTCATCGGTTCAAGTCCGATTGTCGGCTCTGCGGCGCACCTCCCCGGTGCGCCGCGCTGCCTTTTGGGGGCTCCGGAGCCGCACGATACGGCCCCGGGGTCGCATCGGATCGCCCGCGGGCGGATTTCGCTGGAGGCGTGGCGTGCGGTCGCACCGTTCGCCGAGACCGGGCGAGGGTGTGCCGACGCCGGGCGAGGGTGTGCCGACGCCATCGCCGAGGCTAGAGCTCGTCCGGGGGCAGGACCCGCGGGGGCGCGGCCGGGGTCGGGGCGGGTCGCTCCTCTCGCGCCGGGCGCTCTTCCCGGGCCGGTGCCGGCGCGGGGGCGGCTTCCTCCGTGCGCTGCTGCCGGGGCTCGGCGCTCTCCCGCTGCGGCGTCGGGGCGGGCCGTGCCTCGCGGCGGCGCTGGGCCACGGCTTCGCGGCAGGCGTTGAGCTGCCCGTAGAAGCTCATGCCGTAGCGGCGGCTGTACTCGTCGCGCAGGCGGATCACCTTCTCGTCCGCGGCCACGCAGCGCCGCTCGGCGAGGTCTTCCTCGATCTCCGCCGCCAGGGCGCGAACGGTGGCGAGGCGTTCGACGAGGCTCTCGAACTCGTGTCCCGAGACGTCGGGCCAGGTCTCCCGGATGCGGTTGATCTCGACCTGCACGCGGTCCATGTCGCCATCATTGAAGACGCCCCAGGCCTGTCTCACGTCGAGGTCCCACGGGGGCGGGCCCTCGTCCTCGGCGGGGGTGGGGGAGTCCTCGTCGGCGGGGGGGCGCTCGGCGGTGGCGGCGGAGGTCCCTTCGGGCTCGCCGGTGGAGGTCTCGGGCTGGTCGCGGTCCTGCATCCACCATCCGCCGCCGAGGATGAGGGCGAGGACGATGGCGGCGGTGACGACGGGGATGGCCACGCGGATGGCGAGGGGGACGGGGCGGTGGGCGATGGGCCGGGCGTGTCCGCCGGAGGGTGGGTCGCCGAGGTCGAGGGGGATGGAGGCGAAGCCTTCGGAGTCGGCGCCGAGGTCTCCGTGGAGGGAGAATGCCTCGTCGTGGGTGGCGGGGCGTTGTGCGGCGTCGAGTTCCTGGCTGGCGAAGCCCCAGTCCTCGTCGGGGGGTGGCACGGCGGCGGCGTCCATCCATCCGGAGGCTTCATCGGGCGGGTCGAGGTGAGCGGAGGGTTCGGCGGCGGGCGTGCCGCCGATGTCGGTGGTGGGTCGTTCGCGGGTGGGGGCGGCGTTCGGGGAGGGGGCGTGGATGTCGGCGGCGGGGGCGCTGGCGGCGGGCGGGTCGTCGCGGAGCACGGCGCGGGCGGAGGCGAGGATCTCGCGTGCGCTTCGGCGTCCGGGGTCTGGGGCGGCGCCCACGCGGGTGATGAGCCGCTCGGCCTCGCGGAGCACTTCGGCCATGGTCTGGGGGCGGTCGTCGGGTTCCTTCTCGAGGAGTCGGGCGATGAAGCGGCCGACATCGGCGTGGAGGGGACCGGCGACGGACTCGGTGATGCGGGGGGGGATCTCGCTGAGGTGTCTCTGCAGGAGGGCGAGCTTGTTCTTGCCCTGGAAGGGGGGGTGTCCCTTGATCATCGTGTGGAGGACGATGCCGAGGGAGTAGATGTCGGTGCGGGGGTCGAGGGTTTCGCCGGCGGCCTGTTCGGGGGACATGTATTCGGGGGTTCCGAAGGTCATGCCGGTCTGGGTGAGGTCTCCGCCGAGCTCGTCGTCGAGGATCTTGGCGATGCCGAAGTCGAGGACCTTGATGGAGAGTCGTCCGCCGGCGCCCTCGATGACCATGATGTTGTCGGGCTTGATGTCGCGGTGGATGATCCGTTCGCGGTGGGCGGTGCCGAGGACCTCGCAGAGCTGTGTGGTGATGCGGAGGGCGACGGCGGGGTGGAGGGGTCCGCCGCGCTTGAGGAGGCTGGAGAGCGCCCTGCCCTGGACGTACTCCATGAGGATGTAGAGGGTGCCATCGTCGAGTCGTCCGAAGTCGTAGACGGAGACGGCGTAGGGGTGGTTGATGCGGGTGGCGGAGCGGGCTTCGTTGAAGAAGCGGGTGGCGAGGGCTTCGTCGGCGGCGAAGGCGCGGGAGAGGACCTTGACGGCGACCTTCTGGTCGAACTCGTGGTGTCGGGCGAGGTAGATCTCGCCCATGCCGCCACGGGCGAGTCGTTCGACGATGGTGTAGCGGTGTCCGACGACGACGCCGATGCGCTCGTCGGTGGATTCATCGCGGGGTTCGGGCTGGCCGGGGGCGTTGTAGTGTCCGCAGTCGGGGCAGTAGACCGCGGCGGCGGGCATGGTGCTGCCGCAGGCGGCGCAGGATTTCTCGTGCTGTGGAGAGGACATCACGGCCCTGGCAGGCGGGGGGGGGTGGCGACCGTGGTCGCGCGGTGGGCTACAGCGTCGACCGTGGGCAGGCTATTCCATGGATTCGGGG
>REDH01000129.1 GCA_007693585.1 Deltaproteobacteria bacterium | reverse complement strand
GCTCCTGCCTTACAAGCAGGCGGTCGCTGGTTCGATCCCAGCTGCGCCCATTCCGGTTCGTCCCCAGCCTCGAATGCCCCCGCGGACTCACCCCCGCAGCGGCGCAACCCGAACCCCATCGCACGGAACCCTCCATGACGCTTGCGTTATGGCCGAGAGGGTGCGAAGGCTCGCCCGTTCCACGACGGCTTTTCTTGTGCGCGCTTGCACCACGCGGGTGTGATCCGTGCCGGCCGTCTCTCGAATCAGGGAGTTCGCATGCAAGGTGAAGGGGGAAGCGCTGTCGGTCTGATCCTGTTCGGGATCATCTATCTCGGGATCATCGTGGCCATGATCGCAGGCCTGTGGAAGGTCTTCGTGAAGGCCGGAAAGCCCGGCTGGGCCGTTCTCGTGCCCATCTACAACATCATCGTCCTGCTGGAGATCGCAGGACGACCGATCTGGTGGATCGTTCTCTTCGTGATTCCCGTTGCGAACCTGGTCGCCGCAGTCCTCATCTCGATCGACATCGCCAGGGGCTTCGGAAAGGACACCGGCTACGGCATCGGCCTTCTGCTCCTGCCGTTCGTCTTCTATCCGCTCCTCGGCTTCGGCGATGCCCAGTATCAACGCAGCCCACAGGCGCTCCCGGCGTGAGCCGGTCGAGTCAGGACACCATCGGCGGGCCCGCCTCGAGACCACCTCGCCTGCGACGCGAACCAGCGCAGCGTGCGCGGGCGTCTCGAGCACGCTGCGGCGAAATGCCAGAACCACGGCGGACGGACCATCGGTCTGACCACTGGGCGACGCCCGGCACGCGCCATCCGTTGCCGCGCCATCCGGAGTTGCACGTTCCGTCATCTCCCTGCGGCACAGGGAAGAGAGGCTGGACAAGGGGCCACCACGACGCCAGGGGTGCTCCATGAATCCGTTCGGCCATGACACTGCTCCGATGACGATGCTGCTCCGCAGATGCGCGGTGGCGATGGTCGTCCTCCTCGTCGCCTGCGGCGGAACCGGCGAGGACACGGCTCCGTCCACGGACACGCCCCGGCCATCCGACAGCGCAGCCGCGTCCGGACCGGTCAGCAACGCCACCGATTCCACCGTCGTCAGCGAACTGGACACGGAGGCGCCCGACACGAGTGTCCGGGCCGGGAGCACCCCCGCGCCGACAGCGTCCGAGCCACCGCGTCAGGACCACCGCTTCGGCCCACCCGTGGAGTGGGACGGGGGAGTACAGACCGTCACCGAACTCTTCGAGGGCGTTCGACTCGTCCGACGGAGCCAGCGGGAACCTCGGCCACTCCGCATCCACATCGTCCAGATCGATCCCGGCGCCCCAGGCATCTCCTTCCTCGTGACCCCTCCCAATGGCCCCGATCTGCCCCGCGAAACCACGAGCCAGACCACGAGGGCCTTCCTCGTCGAACACGAACTCCAACTCGCGATCAACGCCCACTTCTTCGCCCCATGGCCAGCCGAAGACGACTACGCCGAGCTGCGCGGCCTCGCCGTCTCGGACGGGGAACCATACTCGCCCTTTCGCCCCAACTGGAGACAGGCCTTCGTCATCACCGACGACGGCGACGCCATGATCGTCGAGCACGACCAGGCCGAAGACGTGGGCCACGGCACCAACCCCCCGGTCCACGTCGTGCAGGCCGTCGGAACCAACGAGCGCATCCTGCGGGACGGCGTGAACACGGCCACCTGGGATGAACTTCACCCCCGCACCGCAATCGGGGTCACGACAGACGGGCTCGTCGTGTTCCTCGTCGCCGATGGCCGGCAGGAACGGGTCTCGGAAGGGCTCACGACACCGGAAGTCGCGGACATCCTGCTGGAGTTCGGAGTCACCGACGCCATCAACATGGACGGAGGGGGCTCCAGCACACTCGTCGTCGCCGACGACGAGGCACGGGTCGTGAACCGACCCGTCGGATACCTCTTCGCGGGCACCGAGCGCCGAAACGGAAGCAACCTCGGACTGCGCGCCGCTCCGCTGGGCCAACCCGCCCCGCCTTGAGCGGCTCGGGCCGGCGAGGAGGCGAGCCGCCCCGCCAACCCGCTCCGACTACCCCGTCGGCGACGCGCCGATCAGTGTCTCCAGCAACGCCAACCCGTCGCCGAGGGCGGCCGGGCCGGGCTGCAGGATGATCTCGGCAGGCAGCTCGTGGACGCGGCCCGCCCGGAACGCGTCCAGGTCCGACCCCAGCCGCTGCTCCGCGGCCTCCCGGTCGAAGGGCTTGCCGCACCAGGACGCCAGGATGATCTCCGGATTCGCGGCCCGTACGTCCTCCACCGTGACGTGGCGACCCTTCGAGGCCGCAGCCAACGATCGATCGGCGAAGATGTTCTCGCCACCCGCCAGCTCGATCAGCTCGCCGACCCAGCGGATGCAGCTGATCATCGGGTCGTCCCACTCTTCGAAGTAGACCCGCGGGCGACGCGCACGCTTCGCGGTGCGCTCGGCGGCCTCCTCCAGTCGGCGCGCATACCCCTCCATCAGCACCCGTGCACGCTCGGCCGCGCCCACCACACCGCCGATGATCACCATCGCGTCGAGGATGTCCTGCAGGGAGCGCTGGTTCAGGATGAGCACCGGCAGGCCGGCGTGGATCAGCGTACGGGCATAGTCCGCCTGAACGTCCGAGAATCCGATCACCAGATCCGGCTCCAGAGCCCGGATACGCTCCACACTCCCGCCCACGAAGGCCGAGACCACCGGCTTGTCCCGCTTCGCTTCCGGCGGACGCTCCGTGTACGCCGTGATCCCGACGACCCGATCCTCCTCGCCAAGCAGGTACAGGAGCTCCGTGGGCTCCTCGGTCAGCGATACGATGCGGCGGGCGCCCGATCCCACAGTGAACGATGTCATGGCGTCTCGACAGCAGAGTCGTGAGGGCACGAGCACCCGTCCCCATGACGCGCGTCGCACCACGCATCGCAGCGTGCGATGCCCGGGGACGCGACGCAAGGCCGCGGCGCCCGGCAGAGCGCGGGGGAGGGCGGGGCGCAAGACCCGGTGATCGGAAGTAGGGCGCAGCAGGAAAGGGCGCAGGGCCGGGGCAACAGGCGCGGCGCACAACCCTCCTCAGGCGGGAGACACTGGCGAACCGCTGGCGGCGCGAGTGCGTGTTCAACCACGACTTCCGCTCCCGCGTCCTCGGGAGGCCCACTCGCCGACGCTGCGATAGTCCTGCGGTACCGGACCATCCGGGTCAAAAAGCGTTGACATCCCATGCCACCGTTGAGTATGACGCCCGTCCGTCCTCGGGAGAAATCCCGGCGATGACCCGATGGGGTGGTAGTTAAGTCGGTTATAACGCCGGCCTGTCACGCCGGAGGCCGCGGGTTCGAGTCCCGTCCACCCCGCCTCACGCATCAGGCACCTCTCACGAGGTGCCTGATGCCGTTTTTGTGAAGGCTCCGCGCAATGGCTCACGCCGCGCGCAGGAACCATGGGGTGGTAGTTAAGTCGGTTATAACGCCGGCCTGTCACGCCGGAGGCCGCGGGTTCGAGTCCCGTCCACCCCGCCTCGAGACACGACGGACACCTCGCCACGAGGTGTCCGTCGTCGTTCTTGCGCGAGCCGCATGGACCCGCTTCCCGCTCGAACCCGTCGCCACGAAGCGCATCGCAGGCGTGAACCCCACCCCGGCGGAGCAGGGCGAAAACCCTCCGCCTGCTCCCGTGGTCGCGGAATCCAGGGGGCCCTCCTTCGCTCAGGCCGGTCCCGACAGCAGCCACCACAGCACTGCGGCCACGGCCGCAAGCGCGCCGGCCCCGAAGAGGAGCGCAGCCCAGCGCAGCCACGCGATGCCCGCTCCCTGCTCCTGGGCGCCATCCCCATCACCGCGGGAGCCGTCCCGGGAGACGGCTTCCTCCGCAGACGCGCCGGCCCCGTCCGCACACCCATCGACCCGGACGACATCCCCCCTCTCGCCCGATCCCCCCTCGCGCGACACCCCCTCGCCGGAGTGCGCCTCTACGCCGCACGCGTCGTCGCCGGCCCCTCCAACCGCGGACCCGTCCGCCGCCCGCTCGGCCAACGCCGCGCCCACGGCGGCACGCAGATCGCTCAGCACCCCGTCCTCGCCCGCACCGGCGTCGAGAAGCTGTGCGACAACGCACGTTGCGTCGGTGATCGGGGCGCGCACCACGGACGCGGGGTCCCCGGGTGCTGGAGGCCGGAGCACACCGAGTACCCGCCCGGACCGCAGGTGGACCACCTGCACGCCGCCCTCCTCGATCACCCCGATCTCCAGGTGCCGCGCAGAGACGCCCGGATCCGGAACACGCAGCCCCACCCCGGGCGCACGGCCCACCACCACCGGCAGATCCTCCAACGACCAGATCCGCCGGTGGACGAGCCCGCCATTCATCTCTACCTTCAGAAGTAGCTGGACCTTCGCTTCCGGCACGACACCCGCTCCCGGCACGCCCATGGATCCCCGCACGACCCCGTTTCTTGCCGGCATCGGAGCGAAGGTCAATCCGATGGCGGGCATCGCGGCGATCGCTGCCATCGGGCTCGCTCTCACCGCCACTCCGGCCGCCGCCACTCCGGCCGCCGCCACCCCGGCCACCGCCACCCCGGCCACCGCCACCGAGGCATCCGCCGAGCCGGACAGCCCGACCGAAGCCGCAGACACCGACGAGCGACTCGCCTTCAGGGCGACCCTCGTCGACCCCTTCTCCCCCTTCGTCGAGGTCAGGATCGAGGCCACGCGGTTCGGCCGGGCCCCCGCTCTCGCCCTCGAGCGCACCCACCCCGCCTCCATGGGGTCCGAACGCCGAATGGTGCTCCTCGACGGAGATCAGCTCGCCGGCATGGTCCTCCGACTGCAGCAGTGCATCGAGAGCGAGCCGATCGGTGATCGGTCGGGAGAGCGTGCCGACGCGCCCCTGCGCCGCGCCTTCATCGAGGCCGCCGGCTCCATCGAGGCCGTCGAACTCGCCGAGCCCGCCCTGGGACCCGAAGGCGTCAACCGGTGCATGTCCGTGCTGCGCGAAGCGCTCGCCCCCTTCGAGGGGCTCGTCTCCTACGCCCCCGACTTCTGGGGGGATGCCGATTTCGGCTGGCTGTCCGTGAACGGACCCGACGCCCACCGCGTCCTCGTCAACGGTCGTGACCTCGGCCTGCGGACCCCCGTACGCCGCGTCCAGCTCGAGACCGGACGACACCGCATCAGCCTCCTCGGCGCCAACGCCGACATCCTCGAGGAGATCGAGGTTCAGGTGCAGCCCCAGTACACCACCGTCGTCCACATCGGCAGGGAGTAGGACCCGGCGCCCGCTCAGCGCGCCGACCGCCGCCCCTGTGCTCCGGGACGGGGAAGAAGCGCCCGGATCAGGTCGATCGCAGGGCCAACGTCCAGCTCCTCCAGCCGGCCCGTGTTCTTCATCAGCGCGATCACCTGGAATGTCCCCATGATCAGCCATGCCCCAGCGCGAACCGGCATCTCCTCGTCCAGGTGCCCGTCCGCCTGCCACCGCCGGATGGCGTCGCACAGCACCTCCAGCGCCCGCTCCTGGTGCGGGAGATAGATCGCCCGAAGCGCCGGATCGTCCAGCTCCGCGCTCACCAGGAAGATCATCCGCGACAGCTCCGGATGACGCTCCAGACGCTCCCGATAGAACGCCAGCGCCGCACTCAGCGCCTGAGCCGGATCGTCCCGGTGCGCCTCGACAAGCGCCTCCAGACCGTCCACCAGCCGCCCCGCCGTCCGCTCGACCGCCGTCCGGAACAGCTCGTCCTTGCTCTCGAAGTACCGGTAGATCAGCGCCTCGGCCACACCCGCCTCCCGCGCGATCTCCTTCGTTGTCGCGCCGTGGAAGCCCTTGCGAGAAAAAACACGCGTGGCCGCCGCAAGGAGCTGTCGACGGCGTTGCTCTGCAGGAAGTCGCTGGGTGGCCATGGGGCGCGGGGGAGCAGGAAGAGAACGGCGGCCTCGGCCGACGAGACAGAGTGACAGGCTCAGGACGCCGCCTGGTCCCGGTGATGCAGGATCGGCTTCGCCACCTTCCGGACACACTCCTCGGTGATGACGCACTCGTCCACCCCGCCGAGCCCCGGAACCTCGTACATCACGTCGAGCATCACGTCCTCCAGGATGGCGCGCAGGCCGCGCGCCCCGCTCCCGCGCCCGAGCGCCTCCGCCACGATCGCCTCCAGCGCCTCGTGATGGAACCGCAACTTCACGTTCTCCAGCTCGAACAGCCGACGGTACTGACGAACCAGCGCATTGCGCGGCTTCCACAGCACCTCCACCAGCTCCCCCTCGCTGAGCTCGTCGAACGACACGATCACCGGCAGACGACCCACGAACTCCGGAATCAGCCCGAACCGGATCAGATCCTCCGCACGCACATGGCGCAACAGCTCCGATCGGCTCATCCGCTCCCGGTGCGCACTCGCCCCGAACCCGATCGCCGAGCTGCTCAGCCGCCGCTCCACGATCTCGTGCAGACCCTCGAAGGCCCCCGCACACACGAAGAGCACGTTCCGCGTATCCACCTGGATGAACTCCTGCTGCGGACGGTTGCGCGAACCCTCCGGCGGAATGCTCACCATCTGGCTCTCGATCACCTTGAGCAGCGCCTGCTGAACCCCCTCGCCACCCACGTCCCGCATCTGGTTGCCCGCCCCACCCCCACGCGAGATCTTGTCCACCTCGTCCAGACACACGATCCCCCGACCCGCCAGCTCCGCATCCTTGCCCGCCGCGAGCCACAGGTTCTTCACGATGCTCTCGACATCCTCGCCCACGTACCCCGCCTCCGTCAGCGTCGTCGCGTCCGTGATCGTGAACGGCACCCCGAGCCGACGCGCCAGCGTCCGCGCCATCAGCGTCTTCCCCGAACCCGTCGGCCCGATCAGAAGGATGTTCCCCTTCGACAGCTCGATCTCGTCCTGCGACCCCGCATCATCCCGCAACCGCTTGAAATGATTGTACACCGCCACGCTCAGCACCCGCTTCGCCCGATCCTGACCGATCACGTGCGTGTCCAGATACGACCGGATCGCGCTCGGACGCATCTCGTCCAGCCTGCTCGTCGCCGCATCCTCCTCCACCGGATCGTCCGACACGATCTCCCGGCAGAGCTGCACGCACGCATCGCAGATGTGAACCCCGTCCGGACCCGCGATCATCCGGCGGGCCTCCCGCGAGTCCTTGCCACAGAAGGAACAGCGGATTCGCACGGGTCGGTTCGGCTCGGACATCGCTGGCACCCTGGTACAGGTTCGATCCACACCCCCCCCAACACCCTAAGCAGCGCGGGGAGACCTTGGCAACGCCACCCTCCACCTCCGCACACTTCTCCGCATCCTCCACCCGTCCCCATGACTCCACCGACCGGAGCGCAGCGCGCAGCGCGGATGGCCCCCACGAAACCACCCCGATCGTCCCGCCACACTTCTCCGCATCCTCCACCCGTCCCCATGACTCCACCGACCGGAGCGCAGCGCGCAGCGCGGATGGCCCCCACGAAACCACCCCGATCGTCCCGCCACACTTCTCCGCATCCTCCACCCGTCCCCATGACTCCACCGACCGGAGCGCAGCGCGCAGCGCGGGTGGCCCCCACGAGGCCACCCCGATCGTCCCGCCACCCGCACCTCCGCTTGACAGCCGGCACCCCCCCGCCTAGCGTCCCGCGCCTGGATTCGGGCCCGGGCTGCGCATGGATGGCGCCACCCGGCCCCTGCGCGTCCGCCACTTCCTGGCGGCGCCCCGGGCGCGGGCCCGGGGTGGAGCGTGTCACCACCGGGATCCCAGCCCATCGGAGGACAGCATGGCCGTTCGCATTCGACTTCAGCGTCACGGAAAGAAGAAGCGACCCTTCTACCGCATCGTCGCCGCCGACCAGCGCGCCCCGCGCGACGGCCGTTACTCCGAGCTGCTCGGAACGTACGACCCCAACCACCACCCGGTGGTCTTCTCCATCAACGACGAGCGCTACGCACACTGGCTCTCCGTCGGCGCATCGCCCTCCGACACCGTCGCCAGCCTCATGCGGAAGTACCGCAATGGCCTCACGGTCAGCCCCGAGGAGATGCTCCGCTCCAGCCGGGAGGGCCTCGCCGAGCGCCGCCGCGCCGCCGCGAACCGCGCCGCCGCCAGGGAAGTGAAGCCCGAGGCCCAGGAGGCGCCCGCCGAAGCCGCGCCCGCCGCGGAAGCCCCGGCCGCCGAAGCCGCCGCGGAAGCCCCGGCCGCCGAGGACAAGGCCGAGACCCCAGCGGCCGACGCGTGAACCCCACCACGCAGGCGCGGTCATCCCGCGTCCGCGTCCGAAGGATGCCCAGAACACCCGCACGGAGTTGAACCATGGAGAGGCCGGTCAACGAGTACATCGACCTGCTGCAGACGCTGATGGCACCGCTGCTCGGCACGCCTGAAGCGCTCGAGATCTCCCCCGTCGAGCGGGAAGGCGCCCTCGCCCTCAACGTGCGCGTCCACCCCGACGACACCGGGCGCGTCATCGGAAAGGGCGGCGCGGGCATCGACAGCCTCCGAAGGCTTGTCGAGTTCGCCGCCCGGCGCGCGGGAGACGTGGTCAGCATCGACCTCCAGGATGGCTGAGGACTGGGTCGAGGTCGGGGTGCTCGGTGCACCCCACGGCATCCGCGGGGAACTCCGGTTCTTCGCACACAACGCCGAGTCGCCGATCTTTGCGAAGGCGCCGCTGGAAGCCGTCCGTCTGCGCCTCGACGGTGCCGTGCGCAACACGAGGATCCTCGAGATCCGCCCCGCCGCGCGCTGCTTCATCGTACGCATCGACGGCGTCCACGCCCGGCCGGACGCGCAGGCGCTGACCCACGCCGCCGTCGAGGTGCCGGCCTCGGTCTTCACTCCCGCCGACAACGACGAGGACGAATACACGGTCTTCGAACTCGAAGGACTCGCGGTGCTCCACCCCGGGAGCGACCGACGCGCGGGCACCCTGCGGACCATCGTGAACCACGGGGCCGGGGACATCCTCGTCATCGACACCGAGGACGGAGAGCGCCTCGTCCCCTTCGCCGAGCCCTGGGTGGGCACGATCTCTCTCGATCGGCGGACCATCGAAGTCGACGTCGACGCCTGGAACCTCGGCTGAACCCATGGACGTCCGGATCCTCTCGCTGTTCCCCGAGTTCTTCGACGGACCCCTCGGAACGTCCGTGCTCGGCCGCGCCATCGACGACCGGGCGCTCTCCGTCACCGTCCACAACCCGAGGGACTGGGCCACCAACCGGCACCGCACCGTCGACGACAACCCCTACGGCGGCGGCGCCGGAATGCTCCTGCGCGCCACCGAGCTCGCCGAGGCCGTGCAGGCCATCCGCGATGCGGCCTCCGGGCCCCTCATCTACCTCAGCCCGCAGGGCGAACCGTTCCGGCAGGAACACGCCGCCGCCCTCGCGACCCTCCCCGGCTTTCTGCTGCTGTGCGGCCGCTATGAAGGCATCGACGAACGCTTCATCGAGCGGCACGTCGACGTCGAACTGTCCCTCGGCGACTTCGTGCTCAGCGGCGGGGAGCCCGCCGCCCTCTGCGTGGTGGACGCGGTGGCCCGGCTCCTGCCCGGCGCCCTCGGCAACGCCGCCTCCGTCGATGAGGAGAGCTTCGCCGGCCCCCTCCTCGAGTATCCCCAGTTCACCCGGCCGCCCGTCTTCGAAGGGCTGACGGTCCCCGAGATCCTGCTCTCGGGGCACCACGAGCGCATCGCCCGATGGCGACGACGGCTCGCCTGGCTGCGCACCCGCGAACGACGCCCCGACCTGCTGGCCGGAGCGCCGGCCGAACCGGTCCCGGACGCCGCGGACGACGGGGAGGTGCCGGCCTGGCTCACCCGCCCGAGACGCCTCCGGGACTGGATGGACAACCACGGGACGTCCGCCGGCACCGCGCCCGGTGAAGCCGGAGACGAGGAAGACGGTTGACGCCGCCACGAAAATGGGTAACGTCCGCGGCCCGCTGTCCCCCAGTGGCCGCGCAGCCCTGAACAGGCTCCGCCGGCCGGCGGGCGACGGCCCTGCTGACGCAACGAGCGATTCCCGCCGCGGAGACTGACATGAGCGTGCATCCCCTGATCGACAAGATCGAGAAGAACCAGCTTCGGGCCGACGCCCTGCCGAGCTTCTCCCCCGGCGACACCGTCCGCGTCCACGTGCGCATCGTCGACGGCGAGAAGGAGCGCGTTCAGGTCTTCGAGGGGGTCGTGATCGCCATCTCCGGCGCTGTCCAGCGCCGCACCTTCACCGTGCGGAAGATCTCCTACGGCGTCGGCGTCGAACGCGTGTTCCCGATGCACACCAACCGCATCGCGAAGGTCGAGGTCGTCACCCGCGGCCGCGTCCGCCGCGCGAAGCTCTACTACCTGCGCAACCTGCGCGGAAAGGCCGCACGCATCCGCGAGAAGCGGACCTGGTAGCCCAGGCCCCGCGCGCGCAGCACCCACGCTGCTCCGGCTTGTCAGATCGGACGGAACGGGTATGCTGCGGGTGTGAGACTGCTCGGCCTCCAATACAACGCCCCTTCCGCCGCCGAACGGCGCCTTGCGCTCCGGGTCGATGGCGTCACCGGCGCGTTCAAGGTCCCCGAGGCCGCGCTGCCCCTGGTGGGCCCGGCGCTGTGGAGCCTCCTCTACCCCGCGGAGGCGGACCTGATCACCCTCCTGACCCTGGCTGACGCCGACGCCGGCGCCCGCTGGCGCATGGAGGCCCGGGTCGGTGCGCGTGACATCCGGGTGGAGCGCGGGCTCGAACCGTCCTCCGTGGAGCTCGCCGTGCTCGACCCCGAGGCGCGGCGCTGGGACGTCGTCGTGCGAGGAGCCACAGACGTGCAGGCGCGCGTCCACAGCCTCGCGAACATGCCGCCCTCCGCGGCGTTCGCCGGCATCCACTGCGCCCTCCCTCCCGTCCGCCACGTCGACGAGCCCGGGGGGGGCGAGTCCGTCGAGATCGTCTCCACCCAGGAGTTCATGGGCGGTCAGGCGGCCATGGGCGGAGGTCCTGCATCGCCCGAGGAGCGTCGGCGCCTCGTCGGTGTCTGGCGGGACGCCGCGCGCGGCGATGTCCTCGAACGCTACCTCGATCACGTGCGCGGCGAGCTGGAACGTGCCGTGGAGAAGGCGAGCGCCATGCTGGATGACTCCGGGGAGCTCGCCGAGCTCACCCGCCAGCTCGCGCGCTACGGCGATGTGCGCGCCCTCTCCCCCGAGGAGGAAGAGAGGCTGCGGGATGGTCCCGGTCGCCTCGAAACCATGGAACGCCGCCTCGCGCAGCTCGAGCGCGAGGAGGCCGCCAGCGAGCGGGGCAACGAAGCCGAGGATCGGCCGTCCGCGCCCTCCGCAGCCCCCATGTACCGAGATCCCTTCGTGCTCGTGAGCGCCGCCCCCGTGCTGGTGCTCCTGCTCGCAAGTCTCCTGGTCGACCGCAGCCTCGCCCTGCTCAACCTGCTCGCGATCCCCGTCGCGGCCTTCGCCGCCCTGCGGAATCTCCAGTTCGCCGAAGCCGGCATCGGAGCGCAGCGCGGACAGGAAGCCCGCGCGCGCCGGCTTGCGCAACTCCGGGAGGATGTCCGCACGCTCCGGACCTCCCTCGCCGAGCTCCAGTCCGAACTCGGCCTCGACGACTGGGCCACCTGGAAGGAAGGCATGGAACGACACCAGGCCCTCCGCGCCCAGGTGGAGGCGATTCAGGCGCGCTCGAGCAGGGCAGCCCAGTCCCCCGAGTACCGGACGATCGAGAAGACCCGGGAACGCCTCGCGTCTCGCGAACGCCTCCTGCGCCGAAAGATCGCCGAGGTTCCCCCGCCCGCAGGCACGACGATCTGGGAACTGCAGGCACAGCTCCGGAAGGAGGGGATCCGGCCGGAGATGCTCGTGTTCCCCCCCCGGTTCTGCGCGGACACCCCCCTCGATGAAGTCCAGCGGCACCTGCGCGTTGCGCCGGACTTCACCCGCGAGGCCTGGCTCCCGCTCCTCGATCGACTGCTCTCGCGACTGCTGGGCTTCAAGCCCGAGGCTGCCCGTCTCGACGGAGACACCCTCGTCGTCGGTGACTGGCGAAGCGACCGCGGGGGCGAACCGGACTTCGAGGCCGCCCTCTCGGAGGCCCTGCGCCTTTCCCTCGTCGCCGCGCACGCCGCTTCCGGCGTCCAGGACGCCGGCACCTGGTTCGTGTCCGCCGACCGCGCCGGTCTCCTCGACGGACCTCACCGGATCGAGCTCAGGCGCGCCCATGAGGCGCTCGGTGAGCGACTCCAGATCATCGCGCTCTCCGCAGGGTAGCCGGCGACGGACCATGGCGACCGATCCCCTCCAGACGCTGCTCTTCGATGCGCCCACTGGTGCGGTGGAGCAGGCCTGTGCCGGTGCGGGACTTGCTGCCGTCATCGGGGTGGACGAAGCGGGCCGCGGCCCGCTCGCCGGTCCCGTCACCGTCGCCGCCGTTCTTCTCCCCCTTCCGCCCCCGGAGCTGCCCGAGGGCATCACCGATTCGAAGCTCCTCTCCGAGCCGCGGAGGGAGCGCCTGGCGCCCATCCTGCGCGAGGCCCTGGCGCATGTCGTGCTCCACGCCGAGGCCGAAGAGATCGACCGCCTCAACATCCGCGGGGCCACCCTCGCGGCCATGGCGCGCGCCGTGCAGTCCCTTCACGCGGTTGTGGCCTGTTCCGATGCGCTGGTCCTCGTCGACGGGCGCGACACGCTCGCGCTCCCCCGGATCGCGCAGCGCGCGCTCGTCCAGGGGGACCGTCGCAGCCTCGCCATCGCCTGCGCCTCGGTGATCGCCAAGACCACGCGCGACGCCCGCATGCGAGAGGCGGAGGAGCAGTACCCCGGGTACGGCTTCGCCCGCCACAAGGGATACGGCACCGCGGAGCACCGGGAGGCGCTGGCGCGGCTTGGGCCCACGCCGCTGCACCGCAGATCGTTCCGCTGGGGGACGGGGGGGGACGGCGTGTGAGTCCGGCGGGGTGCGCCCGGAGGGGGAGTTCCCGGGTGTGCGGCCGGGTGCGCGGGGTGCAACGGCGGGCGGTCCGGGACGACTCTGTGGGACGGGCGTGGGGGCGAGCGCGAAGGAGAGCCATGGCAGCGGCAGGGGACGCGTCCACACGAAGGGCGCTGGGCGCGTGGTGCGAGGAGGTGGCGGTTCGCCACCTCGAGTCCGAGGGCTGGCGGATCCTCGACCGCAACGTGCACTTTCGGGTGGGCGAGCTGGACATCATCGCCCGCGACGGTGACCAGGTGGTCTTCGTGGAGGTTCGCGCGCGTCGGCGTCGGGATCACTTCCGGGCCGAGGATTCGGTCGGTCACGGGAAGCAGCGTCGGCTCACGCGGGCCGGGCTGCTCTACCTGCAGCGGCTGGGGCCCTCGGTCAGCGCGCGTTTCGACGTGATGGCCGTGGACGCGAGGTCCGGCTGCGTGGTGGCGCACCATCGCGGGGCGTTCGATGCCGTTGCGATGGACTCCGGGTGATGCTCGGGCTCGCGCGTGGTGCGCGGACCGGTCAGAGTCGGAGATCTGCGGGCACGCAGTATCGTGTGCCGCTGTCGGCTTCGTCGCAGAAGGCGTCGCCCGGGCAGTCGCTGCTGGCCTGGCAGGGGACGGAGCAGAAGGGCCGCGATCCTTCGTAGACGGCGCAGATGTTGGAGTTGCACTCGGGGCTGAGCTCGAAGACGCAGGTGGGTCTGGACTGCTCGCCCTCGGAGGTGGTGCACTGCTGCTGGATGGCCGGCGTGTCGGGGAGTTCGCACGCAGTGCCGAAATCGTCCGAGCAGCCGACGGTGAGCAGGAGAAGGCTGCCGATGGGGATCAGGGCGAGTCGCGCGGGACAGTTCATGGTGCTGGGCTCCTGCCGGTGCGGCACGGTGGGACACGGGGCCAGCAGGCCGCCATGGGAGGATGGATCGCAGCACGGTGCGCCGGTGTCAAGACGGGCGGCGCCAGTGCGGTCCGCGCGGTCGTGCAGGTTGACACCCTTTCGGGAGCGACGGTACAGTGTCGCGGGCCGTCCGGGGGCATTGTGTCCCGCGACTGGCCGGGGCAACGGGTCGGTATCCCGGGGCGGACTCTAAGGCCTGTCTACCGAGTGAGGTGGTCCGATGAAGAGGGAGCAGGACGTTCGCGGGGTCGTGCTCCGCGCGATTGGGGTGTTGGGAACCGTGGCGCTGCTCGGTCTGGCGCCGGGGTGGGCGGCGGCGGAGGAGTTCGATTTCGGGGACGACGGGTTCGACTTTGGCGACGAATTCGAGGACGGCTTCGACTTCGGGGAGGAAGAAGAGGAGCCGGTGGCGATCTCCGAGACCGTGGCCCGGTTTCTGGACGACGGTCTTCAGGCGTACGAGCGCGAGGACTTCGAGTCCGCGAGCGTCTTCTTCTGGCGCGTGATCAACGACCGAGATCCGGGCGCTGCGCCGCTGCGTCCCCGCGCGGAGTTCGAGCTGGCCAAGACGCTTGTCCGGATGCGCCTTTTCGAGGGCGCGCTGCACTTCTTCGATCGGGTGATCGAACGGGGGATGGCCCACCCCAACTTCGAGGAAGCGGCGACCTGGCTGATCCTGCTGGCGGAGCGCCGTCCCGGAGACCACAACATGCTGCGGCGCGTCGCCGCGTTCGAGCCGCTGTTTCCGGACCGGATCGAGCCCCGCTACCATGACGACATGGCGTTCCTGGTCGGGAAGCACTTCTACAACGTCGGGGAACTGGACATGGCGCTGCAGTTCTTCAGCGTGATCTCCGACTACTCACCGTACTTTCCGCAGTCGCTCTTCTACCAGGGCATCACGCACGTGCGGAACTACAACGCCCAGCCCGCTTCGCGCAGCTTCCAGCGCCTGCTGCGCCTCGTGGAGGAGTCGCGCAGCCGGGACGAGGAGCTCGTCCACCTGGGGGAGCTGGCTCGGTTGTCCCTGGCGCGGACCCTCTACTCGACGGGC
>REDH01000103.1 GCA_007693585.1 Deltaproteobacteria bacterium | reverse complement strand
GCCGCTGTTGCCGGCAGCGCCGCCGGAGCCCGGCGCCCCGCCCGGGCCCGGCGCTTCGCCCTCCTCCGTCGCACCCGCGCCGGCCGGCACGGCGAACTCGAGGGCGGTCGAGCCCGTCACCCGGACGCTGGTCAGACCGCCGCCGCCGCCGCCGGCCCCGTCGAACGGCTGTGCACCGGAGGCGCCCAGGCCGCCCACCGCGGACGCACCGAAGAGGGAGCCGGGAGCCGGTTGCGGCATGTCGTCGGCGCCGGCGTGACCGCCGCCCCCCAGCCACACGCGCACCACGTCCCCTTCGGAGACGGCGAGGGTTCCGTGGACGTAGCCGCCCGCGCCCCCCTCCATGCCGCGAAAGAAGGTGACCTCCCGGGACGAGCCGCCCGCCGCACCCCACACCGAAACATGGAGCGCGGAACAGTTTGCCGGGATGGTGAAGGTGCCCGAGGCCGCCGTGCCGTCGGTCAGCGGACCGTCGATCACGCTCAGGGCGGCGCCGCAGCGTCCGGAGTCGTCCTCGCAAAAGCCCGAGCTCCGCCCGCACTCGCAGTTGGTCGACGCGCAGTCGTCGTCCATGGTGCACGCCGCGCCCAGGCCACCGCTCCCGGGGCCGCAGACGCCGCTGTCTCCCGGACAGTTGCCCGGATCGTCGCAGGCGCAGAAGCCGTTCTCGCAGTCCTCGTGCGCGGTGCACGCCTCGCCGTCGGGGACCGGCGGCGGGCGGCACAGGCCGCTGTCTGCGGTGCAGCTGCCGGAATCCTCTCCGCAGCCGCACCACTGGCTCCTGCAGTCATCGTGCGCCGTGCAGGCACCGCCATCCTCCGCCGGCGCCGGGCGGCAGGCACCGCTGTCCCCGGCGCAGGCCCCGGAGTCCTCGCCACAGCCGCACCAGCCGCTGATGCACTCGTCGTGCGCCGTGCACGCCTCTCCGTCCGACGCGCCCGGCCGGGCGCACACGCCGCTGTCCCCAGCGCAGGCGCCGGAGTCCTCGCCGCACTCGCACCAGTCACTGACGCACTCGTCGTGCGCCGTGCACGCCGCGCCATCGAGCCTCGGCGCCGCGCGGCAGAGGCCCGAGTCGCCCGTGCAGTTGCCCGAGTTCTCCCCGCACGCGCAGAAGCCGCTCTCGCAGCGATCGTCGGTCGTGCACGGGAGACCTCCCGGCAGCGCCATCGTGGCGAGCCGGTCCGGATGGATACAGCGGATGGACACGCACCCGGCGCCCGCGCCGGCGAAGTGCGAGAAGGCGCTGAAGCCCGGGGACTGCCCGCGCGAGTGCAGGGCCTGGCAGAGGCGATGGTCCGCCGAGACCGTTCCCGGCGGCAGATTCCAGAAGTCCAGGGTAGCGGCAAAGCCCTGAAAACCTGGCGGCAACGTCCCGAAGCCGCCACCGAGTGCGATCGGATCCGCATCGGTTCCCGCCCGTCCACCGGGCTCGCCGCCGCCGCCGCCGCCCCACTGCTGCCCGAAGCCCACGGACTCGCCGGGCACGCCCGAGGTGCCCCCGGACACGACATGGCCCCCCGGACCGGCCCACTCCTGCCGGGGCGAAGCGCCGGCGCCCGCCGGAATGTAGAAGAACGCCGAACCATCCGGGGGATCCACGAGCCCGTTCCACGGCGCACCCAGGTAGACCCGGGTGACGCCGCCGCCGCCGCCGCCCGCGAGAACCCTGCGCAGCTGACCGTCGATCATTTCGTTCACAAAGCGCGACCGACCGCCACGCCCATCCTCCGCCGACCCCAGGATCGTGGCCCCGAGCCCCCCCGAGTGCAGGTCCCCGCCATCCCCGACCATCGCCTGCACCATGTCCCCGGGCGCCATGAACCGGACGCCACGCACGAACGCCCCAGCGCCGCCCGCCAGCTGCACCGTCTCGCCCTCCCCGTCACGCCACAGCGCCGCAGCACCCGCGGCACCCCAGCCCTGCACGAAGACCGCCGGGCAACTCTCGCCGACGTCCAGCTGCTCGAACCACGCGAAGTTCGACTGCCCCCGCCGGACGATGATCGCCTTCTCGTCGGCGCACAGCCCCGAGTCGTTCTCGCAGGCCCCCGACGCGTCGCCGCACTCGCAGTTGAGGGACGAGCAGTCCCGGTCCTCCGTGCACGCCGCGCCGAACGCCAGCCGCTCGACGTGGCCCACCTCGCGCGCCCAGCTCGTGCAGCTGCGTTCCGTGCCCTCGCAGGGGGCACAGGAGCACTCGATGGAGAACGAGTTGTTCCGCCAGCTCGACGTGCCGGAGGCCGAGCCGCCGCTGCAGACCTGAAGCCCCCAGAGATCCTGGGTGGCGTCGTAGACGAGCCGGGAGCGGGAGGCCCGTTCCACGGACCACGTGGTGGCCACGTACTCGAGCAGCGACGGCGGCTCCCCGTCCGGACCCCGGACCATGGGGAGCGGTCGCGCGACCCCATCGACGACGAGCTCGAACGTGTTCACGTCCTCGGCGGAGGGGGCGCACCAGTCCTCGCCGAGTTCGACGTCCATCGTCAGCCGACCCCGGCTCCAGCTGCAGTTCACGTAGAGGATGTCGCGGAAGGTCCCCTCGGTGCCGATGACCCGGCAGTCCGCGTCCTCCGGCTGGCTGAGGATGCGGGCATTGGTGTAGCGCCCGCCGATCCCCAGCGACGTCCGGTACCGCTCGCCCTGCGGTCCCGCCGTCAGCGTCACTTCGCGCTCCTCCCCATCGACGTTCGCGCCGAGGACCACGAAGTCGCTCTCCTCCGGGCCGCGGTAATCCGGAAACTGAACCTCGATCGGCGTGTTCCACTGACACGTCCCGTCGACGCAGTCGGTTCCGAACACGCAGTCCCGTGCCTCGAGGCACATCCGCCCCTCCTCGCACCTGCGACACGCGTGAACCCATCCGATTTCCCACCCGCTGGGCCCCCCACAGTCGACATCCGTCTCCTGTCCGTTCCGGAAGCCGTCGTTGCATCCGGCCTCGATGCAGCGGCCGTGGGCGCTGCAGATCAGGTCCTCCCCGCAGTCCGAGGTCTCGTTGCACCGCAGGCCTCGGCCGCAGCGCGCCACGCAGCGGTCGCCGCCGCAGTCCACGTCGCTCTCCGTCCCGTCCTGCGTGCCGTTCGTGCACGGCTCGGGCACCAGCACCCCCTCGAAGAGGCCTCCGCCCGGCGCGTACGCCACCTGCCCTTCCCCGTTCTCGTCCGCCGTGCTCGCGAGCGTCGACGTCCGCGCACTCCCGTCCGGTGCCACCTCCATGAGCGTGACCTCCACCGGGGAGCCACCGGGGGCCCCATCGACCTGCACCTCCACCCGACCCTGCGCGTCCACCTGGATCGTCACGTCCGCGTCCTCGTGCACCTCCACGGTCACCACCACGTGCGATTCGCCGACCCGAAAGACCGCGCGCACCGTCGTCGACCCGCCCTCTTCCTCCCCGGCGCCGCCCGCGGAACGATACGACACCTCGCGCCCGTCTCCCGAGACGCTCAGCGATCCCCCGCTGTCCTCCCCCGCTCCCCTCGACTGAACCTGCGCCGCGAAGTTCCCGCCGGTCACGTAGACGTCCCCGCCGCCACGCACCGTCGCCGTCACCGGCTCTCCGGGCGTGCGCTGCGTGTGGGCCGCCGTGTCGTTGCGCAGCGCCGACGCACAGGCGCACGCCGAGAAACCGGGCATCACGAGCCCTCCGCCCTCCTCCACCGGCCTCCCGTCCGCAAAGCCCGCACGCACGCCGCCGCCCGCATCGAGCACCACCGCGGCGCCCCCCCCCACCGCCAGCTGGACGTCCCGCACGTCCTCGCCAAACGGGCTGGCCAACCGCGCCAGCCGCGGCGTCACCGGAGAGAAGTACAGCAGGTTCCCGTTCTCCGGCGTCCCCTCATAAATCATCGGGAGCTCCGGCTCCGTCGTGCCGTCATACCGCCAGGTGTTCGCCTCCAGGTCCACGTACAGGAACTGCTCCCGCTGCGGCACGTTCGGGTCGTAGACCCGCACCGCGTAGTTCGCCCGCCCCGTCACCCGGTGAAAGCCGACCGGCACCAGCGCATGTCCCGCCCGAAACCCGTTCTCCTCCATGATCCCCATCCCGAGCCGCCACGCCTCCCCCTGCCCCGGCTCCAGAGCCTGCGCCAGGAACGCCAGCGCGCCGCGGGCATCCAGCGCCTGCTGCTGCGCCACCACCTCCGGCACCCGCTGCGCCGCCGAGAGCCGCGCCACCAGCGACTGCAGCCCGAAATTGTCGTCGATCTCCAGATTCACCGCCGAATCGGCCCCGAAGTCCACCGGATCCAACTCCCCCAGGAACATCAGCAGCATCGCCGCCACCAGCCCCTCGCTGCGACCCGCCTCCAGCGTCGCGTTCACGCTGTCCATCCACGCCGCCGCCAGCGGCAGCGGCACGCACGGCTGCTCCCCCCCCGGCACAGATCGTCTCCGGCCCGAACATCTCCGCCATCCCCTCCGCCGTCAGCGGACGCGCCAGGAAATCGCCGCCGAAGTTGGCGAACGCGAAAGCATGTTCCCGAAGGTCGAACCCCGAATGCACCTCGTCGGGCAGCGCGTTGGCCAGGATCACCCAACCATCGTCCGGCGTACCCTCCCCCGCAGCCGTTCCATTCGCCGAGGCCTCCCCCCCACCCGCTGCGTCCGTCGTACCCTCCCCCGCGTCCGGGCCAGAGGTCGCGCTCTCCTGCTCGCACCCCCCGAGGCCCGCACCAAGCGCCACCATCGCGACCACCGCGAGCATCTCCGGTAGCCGTCGCCGCCAAGCGTTCGCACCAGCCTGGACGACCCGAACAACCCCTCTCCCGTACACCTGCCGCATTCGAGTCTCCTGTGGTGCATTCGCCAGGGACAGCAAGCGGATGTTGCGGCCGTTCCGGAATCGTCGTGCCTCCGCACCACCCCGGAACCCGCGCTTCACGCGGACCCGGATCGCCATCGACTCCGGCGGTCTCGTCACCTTGCTCTGTCCCCCGCTCCAGAGTGCACGGGCAAGGCCCGAACTACCAGCGCGATGTCCCCCTTCATCGCCTTCGTCCGCTCCATCCCAACGCCCCGCTCCTTCCCCCGCTCAGCGGAAGACGCCGGAAGTGACGTAGCCAAACATCTGTTCCAACGAATAAACCAGGCTTCTGAGCAACAACGACGGCGAACCCCTTCGGACGTCCGCAGACCGTATCGATCCGATACACCTCGGACGTGGACTCCGGAAACATCAGGCTCCGGATCCGCGGCGAGCGCCCTTTCGTCGAGGCCTCCGGAGACGATCCACGTCGCCTTCAGGACGAGCAGCTGAAGTGCGAGACCCCGCCGAGCCCCTCGACGTGCGGAGGACGCATCCGATCGGCCTCCGCGGCCAGATCGCCGGGCTGGTCGACGTACGGGTTGCCAAACAGCTCCTGCAGTTCCCTGACCCGCGCGTAGTCCCCCTGCTCCGCCCGCTCGTACGCCGGCACGACCATCCACTCGCGCCAGGCGTAGCGCGGGTTGATGCGCTTGAGACCCGCCGAGACCGCGTCGAGGTCCCGCGCGCCGCCGGCCCCGATGCGGTCCCGCCACCGCTCGAGCCACGTCTGCCATCGCGCACGGGTCTCGTCCGACGGGTCCTCGTGAAACGTCCGCTCCAGCGCCGCAACCTCGCCCGGAAGGTCACACAGCGCCCGGAAGAAGGGCGTGTAGTCGACCCGCGACTGCTGCATCAGGGCGAAGAGCTCCGAACAGAGCTCCCCGTCGAACCGCTCGAGCCCCAGCTTGCCCGCCCACATCCTCTCCAGCCGGAACTGCATCTCGGCGGCGAATCCCTGCCGGACGTCCTCCAGCGCGGAGGCGAGCGCCGGGTCGTCTTCCACGAGCAGCTGGAGGGTCCGGCACAGCATGTGGAAGTTCGCCTCGGCCGCGGCGGGCTGATTGAAGAACGAGAAGTGCTTTCCGCCCCCCGTCCAGGGCTGGAACCACGGGTCGAAGGCTTCACAGAAACCGAACGGTCCGTAGTCCAGCGTGAAGCCTCCCACCGCACAGTTGTCGCTGTTGAAGTTGCCCTGACAGTAGCCGACGCGGATCCAGTCCGCGACCAGCGCCGTCACCCGCGCACGAAAGCGGCGGGCCAGCGCCACCACCTGCTCCCCGAACGGCCGCTCCCGATCGATGTCGTGGGGATACTCCCGCGCGATCGCGTGCGACACGATCAGCCGCAGCTCCTCGCGTGCGTGCGGATGCGCATCGCTGCGCACGCGCCGCCCAAACAGCTCGAGCTGACCGACACGCAGGAACGAGGGCGCCACCCGGGTCGAGATGGCCACCCGGTGCGCCTTCATCACGTCCGGCTCGAAGGACCTCGACCCCGCCGAATACCACGGCCGCATCACGGTCTCGGTGGTCGACGCGAAGAGCGAGAGCGACCGGGACGTCGGCACGCCGAGGGCGTGCATGTACTCCTGCGCCAGAAACTCCCGAACGCTGGACCGCAACACCGCCCGGCCATCGGCCCCGCGGCAGTAGGGCGTCGGCCCGCCCCCCTTGAGCTGCAGCTCCCACCGCTGCCCATCGGCGACGACCTCGGCGATCGACAGCGCGCGACCATCGCCGTAGCCGTTCCCCGTCCGGAAGGGACACTGCTGCGTGTACTCGGTCCCGTAGATGGACAGGGCGTACCCCGTCGCCCAGCCCACGGACCGAAACGGAGCAGGCGCCCGGGAGAGGTCCCCCGAGAAGATCCGTCGGAAGGCTTCGTCCCGTGCCAACTCGTCGGGAAGGCCAAGCTCGCGAAAGAGCCCCGGGCTGTGGCTCACGTACTCCGGCGAAGCGATGGGCGTGGGGGCCACCGGAACGTAGTGGCCCGACCGGACCTGACGGGGTCGATGGTCGCGGCCGTCCGGCCTCGCCTCGGGGTCGGCGCGGAGCTGCTCGGTGAAGGAGAACTCGACGTTCCGCAGCAGCGCCTCCATGGGGGACGACGACGCGCTCGGCTCGACCTCGGATGCGTCATGGGCAGGCTGGTTCATGGCAGGCTCCTCGGGGGGGGACCGGGTCCGGAAGGCGGGGTAAGCCTGCCTCCCGGAGCTGTCGAGGTGCGCACGGCGCACCGGCGGGGCGCACGGCGCGCCGCGGAGCGCACGCACCACAACGGCTGCGCGAACCGGGGGCTTTCGCCCCGAGCGACGGGTCCCTACGGCTCGAAGGCGTGATCTTCCGCCCCCCTGCACACGCTCCGGAGTGCCCATGACCCGCTGGCCTGCCCTTCTGGCTCCCCTCGCCTGCCTGTTTCTCCTCGCCTGTTCGTCGGATTCCTCGTCCGAGCCCCACGCCTCGTCGGGAACGACTGCGGACGGCCCCTCGTCGCCCTTCGACACCTCCGCCCATGCCACGTCCGGTCCGGACGCGTCGTCCGGGACCGGCGACCCGACCGACGCAACGCAGGGCTCCGGGGCGTCTTCGGGCGCAGGGACCTCGCCCACCGAGGCGCTCCGGCCCAACGTCCAGGAGGGAAGCGCGCCGAACGCCCCGGACCAGACGCCGGCCTTCGCGGAGCAGACCCGCGCACCGCAGCCGGCCGAGCCGACCGCCTTCCGCACCGAGGTCGTGGCCTCCGGGCTGGGCATCCCGTGGGGAATCGCCCCCCTCCCCGACGGCCGCCTCCTCGTCACCGAGCGCTCCGGAAACCTGCGGCTGGTCGGGGCAGACGGCAGCGTGGGGGCGCCGATCGAGGGCGTCCCGCAGGTCGCGGCTTCCGGCCAGGGCGGCCTGCTCGACGTCGTGCTCGGACCGGACTTCGCAACCGATCGCTCGGTCTTCCTGACCTTCGCGGAACCGCGCGACGGAGGCCACACCGCGCCGGCCGTGGCGCGCGGCACGCTCTCGGCGGACGCGACGCGGCTGGACGACGTCTCCATCCTCTACCGGCAGGAGCCGTCCCGCCCGGAGAACCGCCACTTCGGGTCCCGCATGGCCTTCGCCCCCGATGGAACCCTCTTCGCCACCTTCGGCGATCGGGGTGCCGCGTTCGAGGACGCCCAGAGCCCGTTCAACAGCATCGGCGCCGTCATCCGCATTCTTCCGGACGGCAGCATCCCGGAGGACAACCCCTTCGCCGACGGCGAGAACGGCGCTCCCGCGGTCTGGTCCTGGGGCCACCGCAACATCCAGTCGGCGACCATCGGCACCGACGGCGCCCTCTGGACCGTCGAACACGGCCCGCAGGGGGGAGACGAACTCAACCGCCCCGACGCGGGCGTCAACCACGGCTGGCCCATCATCACCTACGGGGTGAACTACGGCGGACGCCCGGTGGGACAGGGCATCACCGAGCAGGAGGGCATGGCCCAGCCCGTCTACTACTGGGACCCCGTCATCGCCCCCTCCGGCATGGCGACCTACCGCGGCGACCTCTTCCCCGACTGGGAGGGCGACTTCCTGATCGGCGGTCTCCAGTCGCAGTCGCTCGTCCGCCTCAGCCTGCGGGACGGGCTCGTGCACACCGAGGAGTGGCTCCCGATGAGCGTGCGCGTGCGCAGCGTGGCCGTCGCGCCCGATGGCACCGTCCTCGTGGGCACCGACGCCGGCGAAATCGTGGCGATTCTGCCCGAATAGGAACACGCCTCCGGACGTCCGCGGGCACCTCGCCTCGAACCCCCTCGCCTCAGGACTCCACCGGCGGGGCAACGGAGCGGTGCGCAGGCCGAGGCCGCGCACGGAACGCCGATGGCCGTTCGGGCCCGCCCCCGGAGCAGGGCCTCACGGATCTCCTACATCGCCCCCCGGCGTATTGATGTCCACAGCAGCACGGCACTAACCGGCAGCGCCCCTGCAGGGCGATCCTCCTTGCCCCCCCCGGGCCGGCGCACGGGAGCGGAGCCCGGCGGATCCCCTTCTCCCCTCGAGGTGAACGCCATGCGCACGACTGCCTTCCTGACCCTGCTGCTCGGACTCCTCGCAAGCGCCTGCGGCGACTCCAGCGACAGCAGCACATCCCCCACCACCGACCCGGCTTCCGCGACCGCCCCCGGAGGCACCACCTCCGGCGACGAGACCGGAGAACCCGGAAATGGCGCGGACACGGATGGGCGGACCAGCGCAGAACCCGGCAGCTCCGCAGAACCCGGCGGCTCCGGAGAGCCCGGCGGCTCCGGAGAGCCCGGCAGTTCCGGAGAGCCCGGCAGCTCCGGAGAGCCCGGCAGTTCGGGAGAGCCCGGCAGTTCGGGAGAGCCCGGCAGTTCCGGAGAGCCCGGCGGTTCGGGGGAACCCGGCAGCTCCGCAGAACCCGGCAGCTCCGCAGAACCCGGCGGCTCCGGAGAGCCCGGCAGCTCCGCAGAACCCGGCGAGTCCACCCAACTCCCGCCCGTCGAGCTCCCTGCCGAGTGCGAGGAGGACCCCGGCGCGGCCTGCATCGACGACGCGCTCCCGACGATCACCAGCCTCAACGCCGTCGACGCCATCGGTCAGGTGCAGCTCTCGTGGACCTTCAGCGGCGGAGCGCCCAGCTTCGTCGTGTATCGGGATGGCGTGCTGATCACCCCCACGCCGATCACGGCGACCACCTACGTGGACTTCGGCGGGCCGGCCTCCGACCCCGGAGCCCTGCTGCTGAGCGCCACGACGGACCGCGAGGATGGCATTGAGTTCGAGTGGGACTACCTGAGCGGCCCGGACAACGCCGAACCCGCCACCTACCGGGTGGCCTACTACGGCCAGCAGCGCATCGGCGCGCCCAGCGAGCCCCGCTCGGCCCGGCAGCGTGGCGCCTTCGTGGACCTCTTCCGTCTGCAGGGTCCGGGCCTCGACGAGACCTTCGCCTCCGACGAGTTCGATTTCTTCCTCGGTGACGTCCCCGCGCACACCATCGCTCCCCTGGCGGCCACGGCCACGATCGCCCAGGGCGATGGCACCGTGGGTGTCGCCCTGGCCCTCGAGGCACCCCAGCCGGTGGCCCGAAACCTGGAGTACACCCTCACCCAGGTCTTCAACAACGGGGTCATCGTCGAGGCCGTGACCACCGGCGAGGTCCTGCTCGGCGCGCCCACGGTCACCTGGGAGCGCAGCCCCCGCGACGAGAACGCGTTCGACTTCCTCCCCGATGGCTCCGGCCTGCAGGTGTTCGACCCGGAGGGACTCGAGAACGGCCCATGGCGGTGGCGTGCCACCGTGACCGCGCCCAACGCCGAGGCCCCGGCCACCGTCGACGTGGAGCTTCCGCCCACCTGCGAGGACATCGGCTGCGGCTTCGATGGCCTCGAATGCATCGAGGCCGACGGCGCGCTGCCCACCTGCGGCGGCTGCGCACCCGGCTTCGCCGACCAGGGCGACGGCACGTGCAGCGCGCCCTCCCTCTTCGGACCGGTCGCCGGCCTGACCGTCGTCGGCCCGCTCTCCTTCGAGACCCCGCAGCTCGAGCGTGCGGAGCGCGTCGTGGTCCCCGCCACCGAGGTCCGCGCCGAGCGCTTCTCCGGCTCCTACTCGAACCTCGAGAGCACGCCCACCGCCCCGGCGCTGCGCGCCTTTGCGCCTTCCACCGAGGTCCCCGGCGCGGACGGCGATGTCGTGCTCCAGATCGACACGGATCTCGGCCCCGACGAGCGTGCCCGCTATACCCTCCTCGATGCCGGCATCGACGTGCGCCACGGTGAGGAATACACCCTCCTGGCGGGCATCGGCATCCCGGCGACGGGGCCCTTCTCCGACATCGACACGAGCGGGCTCGATTTCGGCATTGCCGTGGTGGGGGACTTCGGTGCGGGCCTCGAACCCTTCGCCGACTGGTCCTTCGCCGAGGCCCTCGACTTCGGGAGCAACCCCGACGTCCGCTTCGCCGAGCGCGAAGTGTTCTTCCGCATCCCGCCGGACCTCCACGCAACCACCGTGTACCCCGTCCTCTGGGTCCGCCACGAGGGCGAGGCCCGCTTCTACGTCGATCACGTGCGCATCAACCAGATCGACGGCGAGCAGCCCATGCCCGACGTCTTCGTGAACAACGGCTCGATGCAGGGCGGGCTCATGCCCTTCAACGGTGTCTTCGAGAATCTGGACGGTCCGCGCCGCTACGGACTGGGCAGTACCGTGGGCTCCATCTCCGGCCGCGTCCGGCACCCCCGCAGCGTCCTCGACTTCGGCATCGGGCGCGCCCTGCAGTGCATCGAAATGGGCGCTACCGGCGCAAACCCTTCCGGCGCCTCCTTCCAGGTCAACCTGGGCGGCGCGCTGCGTGCGGACCACAACTACCGGGTTTCGCTGACCGTGGCCAACCGCACCGACACCTCCACCGGTGGCCGCCTGTCGCTGGAGATCCGGACCATCTTCAACACGGGCATCACGCAGGCAAGCGACCTGCCCGTGCCCACCGGCCCCGGCAGCGTCAGCTTCCTCGACATCGACTTCCATAACCGCGACCTCGTCGGCGGGCAGAACGTCATCCTCCAGGTGAGCTACGGCTTCGACGCCGCCCTCCCCGTCCGCCGTATCCTGCTCTGCGGTGTCGAGATCATCGACCTGGGCCCCGCCAACTGACCGGTTCGCTCGGCGGTGCGCAGCCGACTTGCTTCGCGTCTCCCATCTCCGGCGCCCGCTAGTAACGCCTTCTTGACTTGCGATTCACACTGGTAAAGGATTCGTTTCCAGGCGCGACCGTTGGGCACGCGACCTTTACCAGCGAGCGGACCATGTCGAAGCGAGAGACGGGACGGTACGAGGGTACCTTTGCGGGGGGCGAGCAAGTCCGGGCCTTCGTGCCGCATGCGTTGCCCCCAGCTGCCCCGACCATCGCCATCGAGAGCGAGCTGGCCGAGCGGGTGGCCGCCGCGGAGCAGGGGCTCGTACGCCTCGAGCTGGCCGGTGAGATGGTCCCCTCGCTCGACTGGTTCATCTACGCGTTCGTGCGCAAGGAGGCGGTGCTCTCGTCCCAGATCGAGGGGACGCAGGCGACGCTCATGGACCTCCTCAACCACGAGGCCGAGCGTGATGCACCGCCGCCGAACGCGGATGTCGAGGAGGTCTGCAACTACCTCGACGCGCTGACCTTCGCCCGCGAGCAGCTCGCCGACCCATCGGGGCTGCCGCTCTCGATGCGTATGCTCAACGAGACCCATCGGCTCTTGCTCCGAGGGGGCCGCGGCGAGAACAAGCAGCCAGGGGAAGTGCGCCGTAGCCAGAACTGGATCGGAGGCAGCCGCCCCGGCAACGCCGCCTACGTGCCGCCGCCTCCGAACGCGCTGCCCGAGGTACTCTCGGCGTTCGAGCGCTACATCCACGCCGAGGACTCGCTCCCGCCGCTGGTCCGCGCGGGTCTGCTCCACGTGCAGTTCGAGACCATCCACCCCTACCTCGACGGCAACGGCCGCATCGGTCGCTTGCTCGTCACGCTGCTGCTCGAGCACTGGCGCCTGCTCACGCGCCCGCTGCTCTACCTGAGCCTCTTCTTCAAGCGCCACCGGCAGGAGTACTACCGACGCCTCAACGCGGTGCGCGTCGACGGCGACTGGGAGGCGTGGCTGGACTTCTTCCTCGACGGCGTGGCGACCATCGCCGACGAGGCCGTCGCCACCTCGCGCGACCTGTTCAGCCTCGTGACCGCCGACCGCCAGCGCGTCATCCACCACATCGGCGTCAACCTGCTCGCCGTGCAGCTCTTCGAGCGCCTGCCGAGCCGACCGATCGTCACCGCGCCCTGGGTTGTCGAGGCGCTGTCGACAACGAAGCCCACCGCAGGCCGCGCCATCGAGGCGCTGGAGGCTGCTGGCGTCCTGGTGGAGACCACCGGCAGGAAACGCGACCGCGTCTACGCGTACCAGGCATACCTGGACCGGCTGCGTGCAGGGACCGAGCCCGGCGATGAAGACTGACCTCCGCGCACGGAACCTCAGCGAGGCTTCTGTTTCGTGCGCCACCGAGCGTGTCCCACCGCGCGACCGTGCCGGCGCTACGCTGCTGAGGAAGCGGGCTCGGAGCCGCGCCCGAAGGACATCCCACGAGGCGTGTCCCACTCGCCAGAGTCAACCGAATCGACGTCCTGGCTGTAAACCTCAGAGCCGAAAGCTGTAGACCCTGACTCCAAGCTCTGAGGGGCGCGCTCGGCGGTCTCAGAGCAGGTTCTCGGGCCTCGGGCGCCCGGGTGATCTGAGCGTGCTCTGAGCGTCGGGGCGTCGCGGAGGTGGGGGAGGCGCAAAGGCCCGCGAAACCTGGGGCCAAACGCACGAGAGCCCCGCCAGCAGGACTGACGGGGCTTCGTAAACCATCGGCCGCCACCCGGAGGTGGCGGCCGGATTGAGTTCGGCAGAGATCCTCCTATTCTCGCCACCAACCACGACATTGACACGGCAATAAGCGGCGTAGTCTCCATGGCTTGTGCCGATCGCCGAGCGTTCACCCGACGGTCGCCGTTTTGTGTGGCGTCCCACGTTGTCGGCCACCATTCGGGATGGTCTGCGTGAGAAGGCGTCGTGAGAGCCCAAGATGCTCTCCAGGAGCAGGCGATGGCGGCGTGCTTCACTTATTGCACCTGGCGATGAAGTGGCTACAATGGCGGGCATGAGGACCGTAGCCACCAGAATCCCGTCAGCCGCTGTCGCCGAAGAAGCCCGTGAGGCCCTGCGTGCCCTCGTGCGCGTCGTCCAGGGTGAAGGTGAGGCGCGGGTCAGCCTACATACGCCGGGCGACCCGAACGAGGTCACGATCACGTTGCCGCGTGAGGCGATCGAGCTCTTCGTCGAGGTACTCGGCCAGATGGCCAACGGCAACGCCGTGACCGTCGTTCCGGTGCACGCGGAGCTGACCACACACCAGGCCGCCGAGATTCTGAACGTGTCGCGGCCCTACCTCATCGGCCTCCTGGATGCGGGCAAGATCCCGTTCCGCATGGTTGGCACCCACCGCCGAGTCCGCTTCACGGACCTGATGGCCTACAAGCAGCAGGACGACGCGCGGCGGGACGAGGCGCTCGCCGAGCTCACCCGACAGGCTCAAGACATCGGCCTCGGTTACTGAGCCACATGGCGAGCGTCGTCGTGTACGATGCGTGCGTCCTTCATCCGGCGCCGCTACGCGACCTCCTCGTCCGGATCGCCCGGGCGGGGCTGGTCCGGGCGCGCTGGACCGACCCACTGGATCCGGTTCCATGGAAGCCTCTGGAATCACGTAGAAAGCGCCCCCTGACGGCTCATGTTCCAGTTCGTGGCACGGACTCCAACGCAGGCGCCGGCTCCCCCAGCATCGTTCTGAGTCGAGGCGGTCCCGCGACCTGGACGCTGACTTTCGAGCTCTCTGGTAGTGCGTAGCGGTCGACGTTCTGCTTCCAGGTCTTGCGGCGCCGCTGGCGGTCGGCCTTGTCGCGAGCGACAAGACGCGGCCGGGATGGAGGATCAGGTCCTGGCGCAACGCTGACGTGCAGCGTCGCCCCGATGAATGCGTCCCGGAAGCTCCGCCGGGCGACGGCTGGGAGGAACAGGGACTCGCTGCTCTCGAGCAGACCGGGCGTAGCATCGAGCTGCCTGATCTTCGGTTCCTTCTTCGGCTGGCTACGCACTTGATCGAGGCGCTCGCGCAGGCGGGAAGCAGCCGCTGTGGGAACGGAGAACTCGGCGTGTTTGCATGCATTCTCCCGAGCAGAGACGAAGCATGCAGGCCGAGCCGAGCAGTCCGCGCAGCCGCCCGTCGGCCGCCGGAGGATGATCCCTGTCCGCCCTGCGCAGTGCTCGGCTGGGCGGACCGAGGTGAGCGTCAGCTCGCGTCCGTCTTCGCAGTGGAGCGCAGCGATATCAGCGTGCCAGCGCCATCCGGGTCGATTCGCCAGGAGCGTGGGCCAGTCCAGAGCGTTCAGTGTTTCGCGCACCACCGGGTCGCGGGGCCAGTGCTCGGGGATGCGTTCATCGACCTGTGGGTGGCGAAGCTTCTGGACCGGAGCCTCGGCGGGCGGTGGATCCTGGCAGAAGCCCCGCACGACCCGGTAGTTCCACAGCGACATCCCCACGATGGTCGCCAACTCCTGACCGGGGAGATGATAGCTGATGATCCGATCGAGGCCGGCCTCCCGATCCTCCTGGGCGAAGCGGTTCTCCTGTGCGGCTCGACCGAAGTACATCGCAATGGCATCGGGTGCCGGCCATGCATCGGCCGGCACGTCGACGGCGAAGAGCT
>REDH01000134.1 GCA_007693585.1 Deltaproteobacteria bacterium | reverse complement strand
GGGTTGTCGGTGGGGTCCGGGTCGTCGGTGGGGTCCGGGGAGCCATCTGCGTCGGTGGACGCATCGGTTGCGGCCGGCTCGTCGCTCGGGGGCACGGAGGCGTGGGTGCCGAGGTCGGGATCGGATGCGGAGGGGTCGTGGTGGCTGGTGGTGTCGGTGAGGCAGCCGCCGGGGAGGTCGGCGACGAGGGGGGCGAGCGGGCAAGGGGTGTCGCCGCCGCAGCGGGCGAGGGCCTGTCGTCCGATGGCGAAGCGGCGCACCTCCGGGTGGTCCTCGAGGGTGACGTAGGCGAAGCCGCGGCGGTCGACGGCGAGGGCGGTGGGTCGACCGTCGAGGGTGAACCGGGCGACCTCGTCGAGGGAGGCCTCGAGGGTGCAGGCGTCGTGGTAGAGGGGCGGATCGGTGTTGTCGGTGTCGCCGTCGCCGTCGCCGTCGCCGTCGCAGCGCAGGTCGAGGTCGGCGATGACGAGGGCGCGCTCGGCGCCGAGGAGCATGGCGTAGCGTCCGGAGCCGGGGATGGGCTGGAGGGCGGCGAGCGGTTCGTCGGGGCGGGGCAGATCGGTGTCGAGCAGGCGTCCGTTGGGGATGTCGACGATGCTGAGGGTCGGGTCGTCCTCGGAGGAGACGAGCACGAGCCCGGGCATGGGGGTGAGGGCGAGGAGGGCGGGTCCGTCGGGGGCGGGGACGCCGGTGAGTCCGGGGACGCTGCGGTCGAGGTTGACGAAGCCGGGTCGTCGGGCGTTCATGTCGAGGATGTGGACGAAGCGGTTGCCGCGGTTGGCCACGGCGACGCGTGCGACGATCCGGGACGGGTCGGCGCCTTCGCCGCGCAGGCAGTCGCTGGCGGGCGCGTAGCGGGTTCCGTCTGCGTTGGTGACGGGGCACCAGGTGACGGGCGCGAGGCTGGTGGGGGAGCGCAGGGTGGGCAGCGGGGTGTCCACGGGGTCGCTGCATGCGGAGCCGGCGAGTGCGGCGCAGGTGGCGAGGAGCGCGAGGGCGGGGGTGATGCGGAGGCGAGGCACAGTGGTGGGCCGTGGAAGGGGTCGGAGGTGGGTCATCGGATGGTGTCGACGACGGTACGCCAGGTGGGGCTGCCGGGGTCGATGTCGATGACATCGATGGCGTTGTCCTCGAAGAGGGACACGTAGAGGCGGCCGTGGCGGACGGTGTCTGCGGCGAGTCCCCAGGGGCGTCGTCCGGTGGGGATGCGGTCGACGATGCGTCCGGATCCGGCGTGGAGGACGACGATTTCGTCGCGTTCGGAGGCGGAGACGTAGAGGAAGTCCTGGTCGTTCTCGCGCAGGACGACGAGGTCACCGGGCCGCCCGTCGACGTCGAGGCGTTCGATGTAGCGGTCGCGGGGGAGTCCGGTGTCGGGGTCGATGGAGGTGTCGAGGACGAAGACGCCGCTGGGTGAGCTGGCGGAGAGGTAGGCCCGTCGTCCGTCGGAGGAGAAGGCGATGTCGCGGAGCTCGGCGATCCGGACCCCTCGCCCGGTGGTGTCGACGCCGATGGGGATGCGTCGGGTGGTGACGATGACCTCGGCGACGCCGTCGTCTCCGGTGACCCACTCGAGTCCGTAGAGTCCCCAGTCGAAGCGGCCGCCGGCGTAGAGGGTGTCGAGCACGGGGTGGAGGGCGAGGATGTTGGTGCCGTCGGAGACGCGCACGGAGGCGACCTCGGCGCTTTCGACGCGGCCGTCGAGGAGCCGGACGAAGGAGACGCGTCCGGACATGGAGGCGACGGCGACGAGCTGCTGTCCGTCGTCGGCGGAGGGGAGGGGCAGGACGGCGGTGGGGTTTGCGGGGAGGTTGGGGACGCGGCATTCGCGGGTGTCGTTCTGTCCGCGGCAGTGGACGGCGCCGCCGGAGTCGGAGACCTGGAGCACGTGGAGGCTGCGGTCACCGCGGGCGGGGAGGAGGAGCCGGTCGCCGTCCCGGGTGGGCATGAGGACGGGAGTGCCGGAGAAGGAGGCGATTCGGGCGCTGTCGTCGGGCCGCAGGGCGAGGTTGTCGGCGTCGACGACGTGGAGGGTGCCGCCGACGCGGTCGCGGTAGCGTCCGTCGAAGTTGGTGCTGACGACGTAGAGGAACTGTCCGTCGGGGTGGACGGCGAGGCCCTGGGGGAACGCGAACTCGTCCAGCGGCGCGTCGGGTCCTTCGACGTTGAAGCAGGCGGTGGCGAGCAGGGCGGCGAGTGCGGCGGTGGCGCCTGCGGCGCGCCGCGCGGTGATGAGGTCGGAGAGCACGGGGGTCAGGCCGGGGAGTCGGGGGCGGTGGCGCGCAGGGCGGCCTGGGCCGCGGCGAGTCTCGCCACGGGAACCCGGTACGGGCTGCAGGAGACATAGTCGACGAGACCGTTCTCGACAAACGCGACGCTTCGCGGTTCGCCGCCGTGTTCGCCGCAGATGCCGACCTTGAGGTCGGGGCGGACGGTGCGTCCCTTCTCGACGGCCATGCGGATGAGGGCGCCGACGCCTTCCTCGTCGAGCACGACGAAGGGGTCGTGCTGCAACAGGCCCTGGTCGATGTAGGCGGGCAGGAAGGTGGCGGCGTCGTCGCGGCTGATGCCGAGGGTGGTCTGTGTGAGGTCGTTGGTGCCGAAGCTGAAGAAGTCGGCGTGGCGGGCGATGCGGTCGGCGACGAGACATGCGCGCGGCAGCTCGATCATGGTGCCGATGAGCACGCGCGCGCGCAGGCGGCTGCGGTACTCATCGAGGATGGCCTCGATGCGCTTTCGGCACCACTCGAGCTCGCTTTCGAGGGCGACGAGCGGCACCATGATCTCGGGCTGGATCCTTGCGCCTTCGCTCTCGACGGCGATCGCGGCGTCGAGGATGGCGCGGGTCTGCATCTCGATGATCTCGGGCCAGGTGACGCCGAGTCGGCAGCCGCGGTGGCCGAGCATGGGGTTGGCCTCGGCGAGTCGTCCGGCGATGGCGCGCACCTCGCGCACGCCGAGTCCGAGCCGTCCGGCGAGGTCCTCGAGGTCGGCGTCCCGGGTGGGGAGGAACTCGTGGAGTGGCGGGTCGAGGAGGCGGATGGTGACGGGGAGGCCGTCCATGGCGCGGAAGATGGCTTCGAAGTCTTCCTGCTGGAAGGGCCGCAGGGTGTCGAGCGCCTTGCGTCGCGCCTCCGGGGAGGGGGACATGATCATCTCGCGCATGGCGTTGATGCGGTCGCCTGCGAAGAACATGTGTTCGGTGCGGCACAGGCCGATGCCTTCTGCGCCGAGCCGTCGGGCGAGTGCGGCGTCCTCGCCGTTGTCGGCGTTGGCGCGCACGCCGATGCGCCGGTGGCCGTCGACCCAGCCCATGAGGGTGCCCCAGCTGTCGCCGAGTCGCGGGGGGACGCGGGGCACGGATCCGGCGATGACCTCTCCGGTGCCGCCGTCGAGGGTGAGGGCGTCGTCGGGGCCGAAGGTGCGTCCCGCCACCCGCAGGCTCTGTCCGGCGACGTCGAGGTCGAGGGCGCTGCATCCGGCGACGCAGGGGCGCCCCATCTGGCGGGCGACGACCGCGGCGTGGCTGGTCATGCCCCCGCGTGCGGTGAGGATGCCCCGGGCGGCGTTCATGCCGCGGATGTCTTCGGGCGTGGTCTCGACGCGCACGAGCAGGATGTCTTCCCCGGCGGCGGCGCGCCGTTCCGCGTCCTCGGCGGTGAAGGCGATGCGTCCGGTGGCTGCGCCGGGGGATGCGGGGAGTCCGCGGGCGAGGACGTCCTTCTCGGCGTCCGGGTCGAGCTGCGGGTGCAGGAGGGCGTCGAACCGGCGCGAATCGATGGCGAGCACGGCCTCCTTCTGGCTCAGCAGGCCTTCCTCGACCATCTCGCAGGCGATGCGGAGGCCGGCGGCGGCGGTGCGCTTTCCGGTTCGGGTCTGCAGCATCCACACGCGTCCGCGCTGGATGGTGAATTCGATGTCCTGCATCTCGCGGAAGTGCGCTTCGAGTCGGCGGCGCATGTCGTCGAGCTCGGCGAACGCGCTCGGCATCATCTCCTCGAGGGAGACGAGCCCGCTCTCCGGGGCTCGGCGCAGCGGCTGGGGGGTGCGGATGCCCGCCACCACGTCCTCGCCCTGGGCGTTGGGGAGGAATTCGCCGTAGAAGGCGTTCTCGCCGGTGGAGGGGTCGCGGGTGAAGGCGACCCCGGTGGCGGAGTCGTCGCCCAGGTTGCCGAAGACCATGGCCTGCACGTTGACGGCGGTCCCCCAGTCGTGGGGGATGTCGTTGAGCTCACGGTAGGATCGTGCCCGGTCGTTGTGCCACGAGGCGAAGACGGCGCGGATCGATGCGTGGAGCTGCTCCTGCGGGTCGTTCGGGAAGGGAGCGCCGGTCTCCCGCTCGATGATGGCGTGGAACCGGTCGACGAGGGCCCGGAGCTGGTCGGCGGAGAGCGCGTTGTCGTCGCGCACGCCGGCGCGCAGCTTGGCCTGGTGCAGCTCGTCCTCGAACACGAAGTGGTCGACGCCGAGGACGACGTCCCCGAACATCTGGATGAGGCGGCGCCAGGAGTCGAGGGCGAAGCGCTCGTCGCCGCTCCACGCGGCGAGGCCCTTCACCGTGTCGGGGTTGAGGCCGACGTTGAGGACGGTGTCCATCATGCCGGGCATGGACACCTGCGCGCCGGAGCGCACGCTGAGCAGGAGCGGGCGATCGGCGTCGCCGAACCGGGCGTCCATGAGCTGTTCCACCCGCGCGAGCGCGGTGTCGATCTCCGCACGCAGTCCTTCGGGCAGGGCGGTCCGCTCGGGGCCGAAGGAGACGCTCACCTCCGTCGCGATCGTGAACCCTGCCGGCACGGGGAGGCCGATTCGGGACATCTCGGCGAGGGTGGCGCCCTTCCCGCCGAGTATCGGGCGCATGCCGCCGTCGCCGTCGGCCGCGCCGTCCCCGAAGAAGTACACCTGCTTGTGATCGGTCATGCCTTGGTCACCCCTCCCCGATCGCCGATGGCGAGCAGGGCGCTCACGTTGCCTGAATCAGCGAAATGTCCGCCAGTCGGAGGAACAGAGTGCGCACCATGCGGAGCAGGGCAAGCCGGTTGCGGCGGAGGGCCTCGTCCTCGGCGTTCACGAGCACGGCGTCGAAGAACGCGTCGATCGGGGCCTTGAGGGCGATCAACGCCTGCGCTGCGGTCGCATGGTCCCGGGCTGCGAACGCGGCGTTCGCGCGGTCGGCGGCGACGTCGAGCGCCCGCGCGAGGTCGTGCTCCGCCTGCACCTCGAAGAGCGCCTCGTCCAGGGAGGTCCCGTCGAGGTCGCCGGTCTCCTCCGCGCGCAAGAGGATGTTGACCACGCGCTTGAATGCCTCGGCGAGGGGCGCGAAGTCCGCGTTGTCGCGGAGGGTGGCGATGGCGGCGATGCGTGGCCGTACGGAGGGCAGATCGTCGAGGGCGACTGCCAGCGCCGCGTCCACGAGGTCCGTGTCGTGGTCCGTCGTCAGCATGGCCCGCACCCGACCGCGGAGGAACCGGACGATGGCCTGCACCGTCTCCTCCATCGGCGCGAGGTCACCGGCGGGGAGCCCGTCCCATGCTTCCCGGACGACCTCCTCGAGTTGCATCGGCAGACCGTGATGGAGGAGCGTCCGCACGATGCCGAGGGCGGCGCGCCGCAGCCCCTGCGGGTCGGCGCTGCCCGAGGGCTGCATGCCGAGGGCGAAGGCGCCGGTGATGGCGTCGAGCTTCTCGGCGAGGGACACGAGTACGCCGGCGTGGGTGGCGGGGGGCGCGTCCGTGGCGCCGCGGGGTCGGTAGTGCTCCTCGATCGCGACGGCCACGGTCTCGTTCTCGCCGTCGAGCAGCGCGTAGTGGCGGCCCATGGTGCCCTGCAGGTCGGGGAACTCGCCGACCATTCCGGTCACGAGGTCTGCCTTGCACAGGCTCGCGGCGCGCCGAGCGGCCTCTGCGTCGGCCTTCTCGATGCCCGGGTAGCGGGGCACGAGCTTCTCCACGAGGCGCTCGATGCGCTGCTGGCGCGCAGCCACCGAGCCGAGGCCGTCGATGTAGACCACGCGCTCGAGGTCCTCGACGCGGGAGACGAGGGTTCGCCTGCGGTCCTCGCGGAAGAAGAAGCGGGCGTCCTCGAGGCGTGCGAGGAGCACCCGGAGGTTGCCGGAGACGATGACCTCGGGCCGCTCGACCTTCATGTTGGAGACGAAGCCGAAGGCGTTGGCCAGGCCGCCATCGGGGCGGCGCATCGCGAAGTAGCGCTGGTGGCTCCGCATGGAGGTGACGAGCACCTCGGCGGGCAGCTCCAGGAAGACCTCCGGGAAGTGACCGAGCATCGGCTCGGGCCACTCGACCAGGTGCACGACCTCTTCGAGGAGCCCGTCGTCTGGGATGCGTTCGAGTCCCGCGTCCGCCGCGAGCCGGTCGAGGCCATCGGCGATGCGCTCGCGGCGCTCCGCCGGGTCGGCGATCACGAAGCGGTCGCGCAGCAGCGCCTGCCACGCGCCGGCCGTCGGCACGTCGACCTCGTCCGGGGCGAGGAAGCGGTGGCCGGTGGTGGTGCGGCCCGCCGAGATGCCCGCGAACGAAACGGGGAGCACGTCATCGTCGAGGAGGGCGACGATCCGGTGAATCGGCCGAGCGAAGGTGGCGTCCCCCCATCCCCAGCGCATGGAGCGCTTCCAGGGGATCGCGCCGAAGGCGCCGTCGAGGATGGCCGGCAGCAGCGTCGCGGCGGTCTCGCCCACGTGGTGGATGCGGAGCGCGGCGTAGGGGCCCTTCGGGGTGTCGATGGTGTAGAGGTCGGCGACGTCTGCGCCGCGGGAGCGCGCGAACCCTTCGGCGGCGCGGGTGGGGGTGCCGTCCTCGCCGAACGCGGCCTTCGCGGCCGGTCCGGTCACTTCTTCCTCGTGGTCCTCGGCGCGCTCGGCGATGTCCTCGACGAGCAGCGCGAGGCGCCGCGGCGTGGCCATGGTGCGGACCTCGCCGTGGCCGAGCCGAGCGGCGCGCGCGGCGTCGACGAAGTGCGCGGCGATGGCCTCACGGGCGGTGTCGATCTCGCCGGCGGGGAGCTCCTCGGTTCCGATCTCGAACAGCAGCTTCATGCGTTGTTCTCCTCGTCATCGGCCCCGACGAGCGCGCGGAGCGCGGGGTCGGCGAGCATCGGGAAGCCGAGGGAGCGGCGCTTGGCGACCTGTGCCTCGGCGGCGCGGCGGGCCATGCGCCGCACGCGGCCGATGAATTTCTGCCGCTCGCTGACGGAGATGGCGCCGCGCGCGTCGAGCACGTTGAACAGGTGCGAACACTTGAGGCAGTGGTCGTAGCCGGGCATGATCAGGCCCTTGTCGAGCAGGCGGAGCCCTTCGGCCTCGTAGGCGTCGAAGTGGCGGAACAGCAGCGTCGTGTCCGCTTCGTCGAAGTGATAGTGGCTGAACTCGACCTCGCCCTGCAGGTGGACGTCGGCATAGGAGACGTCGTCGGTCCAGCGGAGGTCGGTGAAGGTCTCGACGTCCTGCAGGTACATGCAGATGCGCTCGAGGCCATAGGTGATCTCGGCGGCGACGGGCTTGAGCGGCACGCCGCCCACCTGCTGGAAGTAGGTGAACTGGGTGATCTCCATGCCGTTCATCCACACTTCCCAGCCGAGGCCCCACGCACCCTGGGAGGGGGCTTCCCAGTTGTCCTCGACGAGACGGAGGTCGTGGGCCAGCGGGTCGACGCCGATCTCGCGCAGGCTTCCGAAGTAGAGGTCGAGCACGTTGGCGGGGCTCGGCTTCAGGATGACCTGGAACTGGTAGTAGGCGCCCCAGCGGTTCGGGTTCTCGCCATAGCGTCCGTCGGCGGGTCGTCGGCAGGGCTCGACGTAGGCGACGCTGTAGGGCTCGGGGCCGAGGGAGCGGAGGAAGGTCGCGGGGTTGAAGGTGCCCGCTCCCTTCTCGATGTCGTAGGGCTGCTGGAGGATGCAGCCGTTGCGGGCCCAGTAGTTCTGCAGGGTCAGGATCAGGTCCTGGAAGGTCACGGCGCCTCCGTCACGGATGCGGGGAGAGGGTGCAGCAGGGCGCGGGGTGTGTCGTCCGCGCGGCACCGCTCGGGGGCCTCCCGCGCACACCGCACACGGGGGGCGGGGTGTACCGCCCGGCCCCGGACGTGTCAACCCGGCCCCGTTGCACCGATCGCGCGAATCCCCACGACGCTGCGGGTCTCGCGCGCCCGAGCCCGCTGCGGGGTGCCGTCAGAGTTCCATCCGGCCGTTTTCGCCCACCACCGCCGCATCCCCGATCTGGCCATCCTGGCGGACGATGCCGTTCTCGCCCACCACCGACGCTCCATCGGTCAGGAAGGCGGGGAGGCGCGCCCGCGAGAGGCCGTCCTGCAGACCGAGCATGGGCAGCGTGCCGTCCCGAAGCAGCGCGTCACGGTCCGCGACGCGCGACTCCGTGGAGACCTCGAGGGTGGTCCCTCCGTCGACGTCCGCGGCCACAGCCACGCCGAGCCCGGCCCAGGTACAGGTCCGCCCCGCCGCGCCGTCGCTGCAGGTCCAGCCTGCGCCGTTGTCGAGGGTCGGATTGTCGAGGGCCCGCCCGGGTTGTGCGAACGCCGTGTTGCGGCACGTGCGGGTGTCCCCGCTGTTGCTGCAGCTCCAGCGGTAGCCGTTCTCGCCGACCACGACCCGGCTCTCCACCGCACCCGCCACAAGGTCGAGCAGCGCGCCCGCATCTCCGAGAACCCGCTCCACCTCGCCGCCGCAGTGCTCGGGCAGCCGCTCCAGTCCGTGCGACTGCGCCACCTCCGGCTCCGCTTCGGCCAGCGCCGGATCGGTCGCGGCGCATTCGAGGCCTTCGCTGCCGTCGCTGCAGGTCCAGCCGTCGTTCACGGGGGGACCGGCGGTGCGCACACACTCCTCGTCTCCGGCTGCGTTGCGTGTGCAGGTCCAGTCGTTCGCGATGCGCGTGTGCCCGCAGACCGATACGGGTTCCGCGGTGCTGGCCGCGAGGCGGGCTCCGCTTCCCGCCGCGGCGACGCCCGCCCGGCCATTGCCGAGCACCACGGTGTCGGCCAGCCGGACCGCCGTGCCGGCGCCGGCGACGAGTCCGTTCACCTGGATGCCGTCGCCATGCACTTCCGCTCCGGCCTGACTCACGAGCCCCACGCCGATGCGCGTGTCGGCGATCACGCCGCGGCGGAAGACCACGCCGCCCCCGTCCACGATCTGGATGCCCGCCCCGGTGTTGCGGACCAGGACGCTGTTGTCGAAGAGCACCTCGGGGTCATCCGCGGATAGCGCTCGGCTGTTCTGGACCCAGACCCCCACGCGCGCATTGTCGGCGATGCGGGCCTCCGCGTGCTGGCTCCGCGAGGCATCCTGCAGGAGCCCCACACCGGAGACGCCGGCGACGGTCATCCGTTGCGTGGACAGCGACGAGTCATCCGTCACCAGCACGCCGTAGCCGACCGGGAAGAGGTTGCTCGTCGGCGCGCTCAGCACCCGCGTCACCGAGACGTCCTCGATCGATCCCTCCGTCCGCTGCAGGTAGACACCGGTTCCCGCGGTTTCCGTGACCGAGCCGCCATTCCAGTCGAGCATTGCGTCCACGACCACGACGCCGAAGCCGGCGAAGCGGCTGACCTCGACCTCCCGCATCCGGACCAGCGGGCGCTTGTCTCCATCTCCGGAGAGGACCACGAGGCCCATCAGCGCGAAGTCGCTTGCGCGCACCGTGTTGCTGCGCGCCAGCAACGACGCCAGCGAGGCTTCGTCCAGCGTGCCCTCGAGCCGTACCCCGCGGAGGGAGATCTCGCCCACGTTCTCGAAGAGCGCGCCGACCCCGACCTCGGCCTCCACCGCCACGTCCTCGAGCGCGATGAAGTCTCCTCCGAGTCCCAGCACGGCGGCCGCTGCCGCCGTCCCCGACTCCGTCCGCACGGTGACGCCGCGGAGCGTCGTGGGCACATCCGGCGCTCCACCCGCGAGTCGCAGGCCAGCCCCGCCGGACGCGGCGATGATCGCTCCTTCCTCCCCCGCGAGCGTCACGCCGGCCGGCACTTCGAACGAGCCGACGTAGCGGCCGGCCGCCAGCTGGATCGTGTCTCCGGCCGACGCGGCGGCCAGTGCATCGCGAAGCTCCGCCGCGGTCCCCACGGTCCCCCCTTCGTCCGTCACGCCTTCGCAGCCGCTTCCCCACAGCAGGAGCAGCACCAGCAGGGGAGCGAGCGCGATGCCCCTCGGGCGAGGCGAACAGGTCGGTTGCAGCGGCGTACGCATCGGGTTCCGGGGTCGGAGGGCCACCGCAACGCACCCCCCCGGGCGCACGCGGCAGGCGGCACGCGCAGGGCGTCCGCAGATCAGTCCATGGCCGCAGGCTATTCTTTCGTGCCGGTTCGTGCAACCGAGGAAGGGGGGGCGAAATCCACCCCGTCCAGAATCGCCACCCCCCGGGCCTCCAGCACCGCGTCTCCCTTCTCCCAAGCCCACGTTCGCGTCGCCAGCCCGTGCAGGGTGCGCATCCAGCGCCACTGCCTGCGCACACGGGCGTCCTCCAGCGCGCGGGGCTGCCCATGGCCCTCCAGGAAAGCGCCGAGTACCTTATCCTCCGGCAGGTCCGGCACTTCGTCCGGCAGCTTGACGAGGTCCGCCATCCAGTGGTCGGGCCGCGCGTGCTCGAAGTCGACCACCCCGCGCAGTCGCCCGTCCTCGACCAGCCAGTTGCGCGCCTGCAGGTCGCGATGACACGGGACCCGTACTGCACCGGCAAACGGGTCCAGGTTCGCCAGCCGCTCGGCCCAGCGGGCCGTGTCCTCGGCCCCCGAACGCCTCGCCCGCCGCAGCCACGCCGCCGCCCGCAGTCGCAGCGCGTCCCCCACCGCAAGCGTGTCCCCGTCCTCGAACGCGACGCCGTGGAGCCGGGTCGCCCATTGCCCCACCTCGCGCAGCAGGACGCGCCACGCGTCCGCCCCCCGCACGGCCTCCGCCGCCGGCCGGCCGGGCAGCCGGTCCATCACCAGCGCCCGCAGCTCCGGGCGCTCCTCCCGCAGCGTGGGCGCGCGCCCGCCGAGCCTCGGCGTCCAGTCCCGCAGCGCCCGCCGCTCCTGCTCGAACGCGCGCACACTGCCATGGACCCGCGCCACGCGGTCCGTCCCCACACCGAACACCGCCGAGCCCCCCTCCGACGCGGGTGCGAGCAGCGCCACCGGTGCGCCCAGCCAATCGGCCAGCGCCTGCTCCAGCGCCGTGGTCGATTCCGGCGCGTGCGGCTTCGACCGCTCCTGCGCGAGCACCGTCCCCTGCCGTGTCTGCGGGTCCGCCAGCTTCAGCGCCGGCGAGTCGGTCCCCGCCTCCGCCACGCGCGGCCGCCCCGGGCCATGTGCACCTCCGCTCATGGCGGAACAGCTCCCTCCCCGGGAGAGCACTCCACCGCGGCGAGCCACTCCAGCTTCGTCAGCAGCCGCAGCCACATCTCCTGCCGCGGCTCCGCCATCGCTCCGCGGTGCGCGGGGTCGACCAGCGCTCCCCGTCCGTCCGCCCACCGCCCCTCGCGCAGGTGCTGCACCAGCAGGCCCTCCAGCCGCTCCCCGTCGGTGGCCGCCTCCGCTCCGTGCTCGCCGTCCGGCGCCGTCCCGTGTCGGGCCGCATCCGTCACCTGAAACACGAACAGCCGGTACGCATCCGACGACCGCGCGCGCACGGCCCGGCGGGCGGCGGCGCGCGCATCATCGAGCAGGACCGGGTCCTCGGGCGCCTCGCACAGCATGCGATGGGCCTCCTCCAGATCGCCTTCCCCCGCGCCCTGGAACGCGGACATCCGGATCGACAGCACGAACAGGATCACGCCGATCGCCACCACGACCACGAGCCCCCGCGGCCACGGCGCCGCGGCCACCGGCGGGGCCGGCCGTGGTGCCCTCGCCGCCGCACCTTCGGGGCTCGCGGCCTCATCCTGCGGTCGTTCGGATGGTTCGTTCGTCATGGTTCGCCCCCCGAAAGGGGCACGCCTGCGCCTGCAGCGCGTTCTCCCCCTCGTTCGATGTCCGGTTCAGCCGCCGTCGCGTTCGGCCCTGCGGCCCGGATCACCTCGGTGATCCCGGGCACGAGCGCAAGCCCGCCGAGTGCCTCCACCGGCACGAAGGCGGCTTCCGCGGCGTCGTCGCCCGCCCGTGGCTCCGCGCCCGCGGGCGCTTCGCAGCGGTAGGTGTGGATCACGAAGTGGTGTCCCGCGTCGGGGTCGATGACCTCGCGGATGGTGACGAGCTCGCCCACGCGCACGTGGAGGCCGGTCTCCTCCCGGATCTCCCGGGCGCAGGCATCGCGCAGCGTCTCCATGGGCGCTACCTTGCCTCCGGGCAGCGACCACAGGCCCCGGGCCGGAGCGCGCCCGCGCAGCACGAGCAGCACGCGGTCGGCGGAGTCATGGCAGAGGGCGGAGACGGCGACGACGGGGGCGGAGGTCATGGGGGGTCGGGGCCGGTCGGTTCGTCGCCGCTGTTCGCGGGGCGGGTGGGGTCGCTCGGTTCGGCGTCTTCGGAGGGCGGCGTGCCGGTCTGTGCGCTGGTGCCCGAGGGCTCGGGTTCGTCCGGGCACAGCGGGGGAAGATCGGGGTCGAGGCTGCCGAGGGGCGTGGGCTCGGCGAGCTCGCCCCAGCCGATGGCGCCGCCGATGCCGATGGTCCAGTGCCGGGTCTCGCCGTCGCTGCTGGAGAGGCGGACGGAACCCTGGCCGACCTGGAGGGTGGCGTCGGCCCAGGCGCCGCGGATGAGGCGTCCGCCGTGGTCGATGCAGCGGGGTGCGGGCCGCTCGCGTTCGGAGGCGGTGCAGGCGGGGAGGGGGCCGTCGTCGTCGGCGACGGCGCGGGGGGCGGCGCCTTCGGGGAGGCCTTCGGCGGCGATGCGGACGGCGTCCCAGGCCTGTTCGGGGATGTCTCCGTCGAGGTCGGGGTAGAGCACGGTGCGGACGGTGCCCTCGGCGTGACGGAGGTCGCGGAGGTCGGGGTGGTCGGTGGGGAAGAAGGTGTCGACCTCGCGGCCGAGGAGGGGGAGGGCGGTGCCGGGCCGGACGAAGACGGGGATCTCGGTGGGCGGGGCGACGGCGGTGTGTCGGACGAGCCCGTCGTCGTGGGCGCCGTCGGTGATGGGTTCGTCCGCGAACAGGGGCCACCAGCCGCGGCCGGGGAGCAGGACCTCGCGCGTGGTCGCGCCCTGTTCGAGCACGGGGGCGACGAGGAGGTCGTCACCGAGGAAGACGGCGTACTGGTCGCCTTCGTGGAGCTGCGGGTGCTCGGGGTGGACGAGGACGGGGTGCCGGACGATGGGGAGGCCGTGGGTGCGGGCCTCGTCGATGGCGCGGCGGAAGAGGGGCAGGAGGAGGCTGTGGATGCGGAGCCAGCGTCCGAAGTGGAGGAGGGTGTCCTCGTCGCGGTCGAAGCGCCAGTTGTCGCACTTGGAGGAGCCGTGGTGGGTGCGCATGAGCGGGCCCATGGCGCCGAGGGTGGCCCATCGGAACCAGAGCTCCTTGTCGGAGGGGTCGTTGATGAAGGAGGCGTAGCCGGCGATGTCGGCGCCGAAGACGGGGACGCCGGAGAGCCCGACGTGGGCGGCGATGGGGAGGACGGTGGGGTAGCCGTCGTCGTATTGCCAGTCGGTGTTCTGGTCGCCGCCCCACATGGCGGGGAGCACGCTGCCGGTGCGCCATCCGGTGGAGGCCCAGCCGGACCGTGCGAAGAAGACGTGTCCGCCCGGCCCGTGGACGTCGTCGAGGACCTCGCGGTGGGTCTGTTGCCAGAGGACGGGGTACTGGTTGCGTCGGGCGAAGGGGGAGACGCCATCGGGGACGCGTGCGGTGTGCGGGTACCACTCGGCGAAGTCGGCCATCCATCCGTGGAGTCCGACGTCCTGGGCGGCGGTGCGGAGGTAGCCCTGGACGAAGGCGACGGCGTCGGGGTTGAAGAGGTCGATGAGCCCGGCGTTTCGGCCGGCGGGGTCGGCGGTGATGAAGGGTTCGCCGTCGGCGCGGGCGACGAGGAAGCCGCGGTCGCGGGCTTCCTCGAAGTGGGGCACGGTGTTGGGCACGAAGGGGTTGAAGTAGCCGAGGAAGGCGAAGCCGTCGCGGTTGAGGTCGGCGACGAGGTCGGGGAGGTCGGGGTAGGTGTCCGGGTCCCACTCCCAGCGGTAGGAGAGGCGGAAGCCGGAGCTGCGGAGGGAGCCGCCGATCCAGTCCTCGGACCAGATGGCGGAGACGGGCCAGCCGCGTTCGCGGGCGGTCCGGCGGACGAGGGCGATCTCGTCGGGTCCGCCGACGGCGGTGAGCCAGGGGCCGAAGACCCAGTCGGGGAGTGCGGCGGGGATGTCGGGGGTGTCGGGCTGGTTCTCGGCGAGGACGCCGGCGGTGAGCGGGGCCATGCGTTCGCGGATGGAGTCGCCGGGGACGAGGACGAGGGCGGGGTGGCCGAGGTGGGTGCGCAGGAAGGAGACGGGGGTGTCGTCGCGGGAGGCGCACAGGCCGAGGTCGGCGTAGGTGTCGAAGTCGCCGATGGCGCTGTATCCGGCGGAGGAGTGCCAGGTGGCCATGGGGGCGTAGGCGGCTTCGGGGCTGTTCTGGAGGCCGAAGATGGGGCTTCGTTCGGGTTTGCCGATGCCCTGCTCCTGGGTGATGAGCGGGAAGGTGCGCCCGGCGAGGTTCATCGTGGTGATCTGGGTGCCGAGTCCGAAGAAGGCTTCGTCGGGCTGGCAGTCGAGGAGAAGCTCGGCGGTGGGGAGCGGGTCGTCGTCCACGTCGAGGCCGACGCGGAGGCGTTCGCCGGGGAGGAGCCGGAAGGAGAGGGTGGCGGTGCGGCCGTGTTCGTCGTCGTCGAAGCGCAGGCGGAGGGCGGCGGAGTCCTGTTCGGCGTGGAGGAGCTCGGCGTGGGTGGCGGAGGTCCAGGTCATGCCGCGGCCTTCGAGCTCGACGCGGATCTGTCCGGCGGGTTCGGAGATGCGGGGGGAGCCTGTGGCGAGGCGGGCGTCGCGTCCGGAGAGGATGGTGCGGTCGCTGGCGGAGAGGGCCCAGGGGAGGAGTGCGTCGTCGGGCGTGCCGAGGGTGAGGGTCCAGGGGCCGAGGTGGACGCGGGTGGTGTCGGTGGAGGGGGTGGAGGAGGGTGGGGCTTCGGTGCCGGAGGGTACGCCGGTG
>REDH01000126.1 GCA_007693585.1 Deltaproteobacteria bacterium | reverse complement strand
GCACCTCTTCCGGCTGCGGCATGAGCCCGAACGGGTCAACCTGCTGAGACATGAGACGCGCAGCCTCTTCCCCGAAGCCCTCAGCGCCGGGCGTGAGTTCGCCAGAGGAGAAGCGTTCGATGCCGGGGGCGACCCCGCGTACCCACTCCTCCTGTGCGTCACGCTCCCGTGCCTGCTGTGTCTCGAACCGCTGCTGCTCGAGTGCGTCCGGCCGCATGACGTGCCAGCGGCCATCGGCGATGTCCATGAACCGAGGGTCGGACTCTTGCAGGGTCACCGGGTCCTCGCGTCGCTCGAACTCCGGCACCTCCATGAAGCCCTCCGCACCGGCCGGCTCCGCATCGGGCGGCTGTACCAGCGGACCGGGGTCGAACTCCGGGCGCGGGGCGCCCGTGTCCATGAGCGTCCGCTCCGTCGGAGGTGCGGGGCCTTCGCCGCCTCCGAGCGGGGCAAGCGTAAGCGCCATGTTGGCGTCCTCGAACGCACGCTGGCGCTTCATCTGCTCGTCGAGCCGTTCGCGCTCCTCGTCCTCGCGCCGCAGGTTCGCCACGGTCGTGCCGATGCCGCGCAGGCTGTCTCCGAGCGACTGGAACGCCCTTCCTCGTGCGTAGGACATGATTACCCGCCTCGCTGGTTACGCCTCTCCATGATCCGGTCGAGCGCCTCCTGGCGTTGCCTCATGCGCTCGCGGTACTGTTCCTCGCTCAGGTCGACCTGGCGCTCCTGTAGCCCGAAGCTCCGGTCTTCGGCGCGGCCCTGCTGGTGCGCCCCGTACATGGAGGCACCCGCACCGAGCGCCTGCCCGGTCAGTTCGGGGTTCTCCCTTGCGAAGTTGCCGATGCCGCGCAGGGCTCCACCTGCCGCGCCGGCCATCCGGCCAGCGGTGCTACCGGCGGCTTGCCCCGCACCCATCGGCGAGGACACCATCTGCGTGGCCGCACCCGACCACGGCGAGGCGCCAGCGGCGGCGGCGGGCGCAGGAGCAGCCCCACCGGCGGCGGCGGCACCTCCACCACCCATACCCAACCTCGAGCCAATGCCACCGAGCGCACGGCCTGCGGCACCCGCGGCAGCGGGGGCGGCGGCACCACGCCCCGCAGATCCGAGCACGTTGCCGAGGTTGGCGCCACTGCGCCCGGCGCGTTCGACCGCCCCGCCCGCGGCACCCGCGGCCATAGCGGCGGCGGTACCGACGCCGGGCACCAGCGCCAAGGCCGGCGCGGCCTCCCTCACGCCCTGGCCGATGTCTCCGAGCCCCTGCCTGACGTTGCCTCGTGCGATCCGACCGATGCCCCTCACCGGCCTACTGACCGCCCTTCCGATTCTACCGAACATCGTTCACCTCCTTAGCCGAATTGAGAGTCGATACGGTCATCGTGCATATCCAGATCGCCACGAAGTCTCGCCCACCTGTACGCCTCGTCGGCCTCGAACCGCTCGCGGCGCTCTTCCATTTCCGCGAGCCACCGGGAGTGCTCCATCGACAACTGCGTGCCCGCCATATTCCAGTTGCCCTGAATCTCCCATGCCCGCATCTGCATCTGCTGGTCCTGCTGTGCCAACTGCTCCCTGCTGAGAATCGCGGCGTCCTGCGCCCGCATGATGTCCACCTCGACGCGCACCCGGTCCATGGCCGCTTGGTCGCCGGCGATGGCCGCACGGAGGTTCAGTTCCGCCTGCTGGATGTGCCTCTGCTGCTCGAGCTGTGCGTTGCGGTAGCCAGCCTCGAACCCGAACCTGGCGACCTCCTCCTCGAACTGAGCCCGGAACCGCTGCGACTGCTCCTGCATCTCCGCCGCCTGTAGCGCGAGCCCCGCCTGCCGGACGCCCTGGTTGACCGCCGCGTTCTCGAGGTCGAGGCCGAACTGTGCCCGCGCCATCTCGGAGGCGTCCTGCAACTGCGCCGCGGTAAGCTGGCGGTCAGCGCGACGCATTGCCAGATCCTGCGCCGACTGCGCCTCAGCGATCCGCGTTTCGCCAAGCCGGCGTCCCATGTCCGCAACCGCAGTCCCGAAGAGGCCAGCGGCCTGACGGTCCTGAATCTCGGCGTCCGCGATCTGCTGGAGGAGTTGGAGTTCCTCCTGCGACTGAGCGAGTTGCATGGCGTCCATGAGCTGCACCATGAGTTCGCCCTCGAGGCTCGATGCCGTCAGCCCACGCGACGCTGACCACTCCTCGATCTCGCGCTGGCGGTTGTCGCGTTCCTGCTGGCGCCGAAGGTCGCCCTCGGCGCGGGTCGCCTCAGCGAGTTCGGAGGCGTACCTGTTGGGGTTCGCCATCCAGTCGCGGGCGTAGTTCTCGAGGTCGCCGAAAAGCCCTTCGCCGAGAAATGCGTTCTCTGGCGTCTCGTATTCAGGGATGCCGTCGACAATCCCCTGGTAGTCTGGCGCCTCTCCGGGCATCTGCGGGCGCTGGAACTCTCCGCCATACTGCTGGAGGTACTGGTCAAGGATTGCCAGGTAGTCGGGCGCCTCGCCGGGACCCGCTGTCGGGTTGTAGGTGCCGCCCTGGACGGCCTGGATCGTCTGCGAGAACGACGGAGGCGGGGGCGGCGTCTGCGGGGGCGGGGGCGGGGGAGGGGTCTGCCGGTTCGTGAAGTCGAACCCCTGCGGGGCTTGGAAATCGAAGCCGGGCAGGGACCCCCAGTTGAAGTCCCGGCCACCCGTCAGCCAGTCACGGCTACCGCCTCCGGTGCCACCACCGCCTCCACTGCCGTCACCGCTCGGAGGCGGCGGGGTGCCGGGGCCGGAAGGTGGCTGGCTCGGCACGCCGGGAGTACCGCCACCAGTGCCGGGGTCGTCGCCGGTAGGTAGGCCGGGGTCCCACTGCGGTGGCTCGAACCAGTCGTCGGGGTTGTCGAAGATGTCCTGGTAGTTATACGGCATCCTATTCCTCCCCGTCGTCCTCGAACGTGATGAGCCCGTTCGCCAGATCGAGCTTGCCGCCCGCGCCGCCGGCGAAGACGATCATGGAGTCGATGCTTTGCCGCAGGTCCTCCACGTTCTGCTCTCTGGCGTCAAGGATCGCACGGGCGGAACGCACCGCCTCTTCCGCGTGCTGGAGCCGCTTGATCGCCAGGTAGAAGCGGGATACCTGCTCCTTCGTGAGTTCCTTGTCGGCCATGCTCAGAATCCTCCGCAGTTCGTCGGGCTTTCCGATCTGAATGTAGCACTACCAGCGATTCCACCCAAGTTGATGAGCTCGTAGGGAATGATCTCGAATTGTACCGTGTCCGCCTCATCCGATGCCGTCACCTGCACTGGCGAAGACAGTGTTTCGTTGGGTCCAAGGTTGTATGTGCCCGGCGAACTCCATGTGCCACCGTTGATGTTGTGGCGGACCCGTGCCGACCGGGTGTTGTCTCCCACGGTGAACACGAGTTCGACGACGCACCCGATGCCAAGCGCGGAAGCGGTGGCGGAGGTAATCGAAGGGGTTACCACTGGCGTGAAGGTGTGGTCGTAACCGTACCAGTCGGACAGCGCGAATGGCGCGGTGCTTGACGGCACGACGGGCGAATCTTGGTTCACGTCCGTGGTGGCGAGACCCTGAAGTGAAGCCTGGGTAGTCCGCGAATCGCCCTTCTCTTCGTTGATGTCGCCGATGGAAATCGGGCCGCTGGCCTGGAGTGCCATGCTACGCCTCCAGTTGCTTGACGCGAACGGAGAGTTCCTTCACGGCTTCGACGAGAAGGGGGATGACGCGCTCGTAGGAGACGGCAAGCATACCGTCGCCGCGTTCCTGCACCGCTTCGGGTAGCACCTCCCGCACCTGCTGCGCGATTAGCCCGACGTCGCGCCGGCCCGCCCTATTCTGTGTCCACGATGGCGCTCGGTCGTTCCACACGTAGCTTACGCCGTCGAGCGCGGCCAGCTTACCGAGAGGGTCGCCGAGGGTGGCGACGTTGTCCTTCATGCGAAGGTCAGACGAGGAGAAGGCAACCACGTCGCCCGTGACGAACGCAGTTCCGTTCACCTCGAACCCCCGCGGCCCCGGCGCCGTGACGATCACCTCGCCGCCGTAGTTGGTGCCGGATCCAGTCCAGCGGGTCGAGTTGAGGTTGATGCGGGAGTGGGTGGCGTTGATGTCGATGTCTGGCTGCTGGCCAGGGAACAGCCCAAAGACGCGGTTCTTGATTGTTTCGGCCTCGAGTGTCCGCGTGATAAAGCCACCAGATGCCGAACTAAATCCGGCTACGAAGTTGTAGTCAGAATCCCTGAAGCTAAACACCGGCTCATTGGAAAGGCCGCCAAGACCGATACTCGCAATCAAAGACCCGCCGAAACTCCTGAACTCAATCGAGTTGGACTGAAGCGCACCAGAATACGTCCCCGTCGCCAACTGGAGTTCCCCGCGGATCGTCACGTCGCGGAAGTCAGCGTCGCCATTTCCCCGGATACGCCAGCCCTGGGTTCCACCCTCAACGTAGTTGGAACTCTGGATGTCTTTGCCGACAGTCATGTTGAGGGATGCGACCTTCTCCGCGGTGATGCTGTTGGCTAGGATAGTGCGGGCTACGACAGCGTCGGTTCCGATCCGGTCGGCCGTGATCGTCTGGAATCCAAGCCTGTCTCCAGTGATCGATCCCACGAGGATGTTATCTGCGATGATCGTACCCACGGCGATCTTTTCGGATGTGACCGCCTCTGCGTCCAGCCGGGATGTCGTGATCGCTTCCGTCTGGATGTTGCTGGTGCTGATCGCCTGGAACCCGACCTTCCCTCCGGTCACCGCGCCGTCTGCGATTTGGAGCGACCCAACCACGTTCACCCCGAGCCCGTCCGCGCCAAGGATGAGGTCGCCCTGATCGCTGATGACCTGGAGGCCGTAGTCCGTGGCACCGGCGCCAAGCCGGCCGATGCGAACGCGGGCCTGCGGAGTCGCCTGCTCGTCGAAGACCTCAAGGATCGCGTCGTTGTAGTTCGTGACGAACGTCTCGTCTGCCGAGCGAGCGATTCCCGCCGTGACCACGCCGAGGTTGGCGCTCAGGGCCGAGAGTTCGTTCACGTTGATCTCAAGCGCGTCGATGACCCCAGCTTCTAGGTTTTCCACCCTGATCGTTTCTAGTGCGATCTCCTCTCCGGTGATCTGGCGGCTGCCGATCTTGTCGGTGATGATTGCGCCGTCCGCGATCTGAAGAGTGCCGACTACGTTCAAGCCCAGTCCGGTCGCGTCTATGACGATGTCGCCATCGGAGTTCCTGATCTCAAGCCCGTAGTCCTCTGGACCGGAGCCCAGCCGGCCCCAGCGAACCCTCGTGACCGGCACCGCTTGATCGTCCACTACCGTGGCGACCGAGTTGTCCAGGTCGATGAAGAAGTCCATGTCGGCGCTGCGGAGGATCCCGGCGGTGATTTCGCCAAGGTCCGCGAATAGGCCGGAGAGGTTCGTCGCGTTCAGTTCCTCGGCGGTAAGCGATCCCGCCTGTACGTGAGCTGCGTTAATTCGGCCTGCGTTGATGATCCCGGCGAGTACGGCACCCGCAGCGAAGAGCGGTGCCGTAATCGCGCCTTCGTCGATGTTGATCGTCTCCACCGCACCTTCGGCTAGGCGGGTGGTCGTCACTGAGCCCTCCGCCAGCTTGAGTTCGGTCACTTCGCCGTCAAGGATCTTCAGAGCGGTGACCGAGCCGTCTCTCAACTGTATCGCAGTGATCGCTTCGTCGGCTACGTTGATCGTGTCCACGGCTCCCGGCGCGAGCACCGTTTGCGTGACGGAGTTTTCAGCCAACTCAAACTCCGTGATCGTATCCGGCCCAATCGTTACACTTACACCAGAGGCATCGAGGACCGTGTTGCCTTGGTCGTCGTAAATCTCGATCCCGTAGGTCCCCGCATCCGCATCCACGAGCCCGAGGCGCACCTTCGGGTTGCCGGACGAGTCCGTCACTTCGAGAAGCGCCGCGTCCAACTCGAGCCGGAAGCGGGCGTCCTCCGAACGCAGGAGGCCCGCGGTCACCTCGCCGATGTTCTCGCCGAGGATCAGCGCCTGCACCTGGCGGTTCTCCATCGTGGCCGCGCTGGTGGTCCGCGACTCCGGGGACCCCGCGGGCACCATCCTCTCTGGCGGATCCTCCCGCCGCCGGAAACCGTAATCGCTCACAGGTTCCTCCCGCTCACTCGAGCCGACAGGGTCCAGCCGTGAAGACGGATAACTTCGCCGGAGTTGTCCTTCACCCAGACGCTCATGCGCCGGCCGTAGCCGCCGAAGTTCACCGCATACTGTTTCACGCCGGGGCCACCTGACACCACCTGCTGGGAACTGGTGTCGCCGGCGAGATCGGACTCTACCACGATCTGCGGGCGCCCGGCGTTTCCGAGATCGAGCCCGAAGTGTTGGTTCGCACCGTTCATGAGCTTCACGGCGCTGGGGTCTCCGAAAAAGACGTTGTCGAAGTACAGCTCCATTTCCACGGGCACCCCACGAGAGCCGTCCGCGAGCCGGTCGTCTCTCGCGCTGCCGTCACGGGAGTCGCCCTCTCTCACGTAGCCGTCGTCGCCGCCGAGCAGGATGCTCTCCTTGCCGTCATCGAGTTCGTACCGGCACGAGGAGGCGACCCCGAACTGGCCGGAGTATTCCCACTCGCCGTACCATCCGCCCGTCCTTGTGTCGAAGGCGTAGGCGCCGGCGCCCGGCAGGTGGCAGACCACCTCACGGCGGTAGCGGTTGAACACGAGCGAGGCTTCGTCGAACCGGCCGAGTTCGGCCGCATCGAAGATTGGCTCCACCTTCATGCCGACAGGCTGCACGCCGGACTCCGTGGCGATGAATGGTCCGCGGTCGGAGATGAAGAAGAGCGCCTCGTCCATCGGGATCATCCACGGCGTGATGCTCCCCACGTTCGGCGACACACCCTCCGTGTTCTGGTCCACCCGGATGTTCTGTGCCGAGGTGCCCGTGAAGCGGGCGATGGTGTTCTTTTTCGCCAGGAGGAGCGAGGAGCCCGTCACACCGAGCGCCGTAAGCGGGTCGGAATCGTAGACCTCCACGTTCGACTGGCCACCGTTCGGCGAAGCCCAGTCGGTCGGGTCGTCCACGCGGCTCCAGTAGACCGTCGTCGAGCCGTCGAGCGCGAACATCCGCTTCTTGTAGACCTGGACCTGGGTTGCTGCCGGAGCGCCCGACACCTCTTCAACCGTCGTGCCGTCCCATCTGTAGAGAGTGCCGTCGGCGATGTACAGAGCGGGGTTGCCGCCGATGATGTACGGCGAGAAGGACACCTGCGCTGTCTCGCTGAACGAGGCCGACACCTCAGTGAACTCCGGGTCACCCTCGTTCTGGTAGTAGAGGTTGCCGCCGGCGATGGCCACCACCTGACGTCCCGAGACGGGGCGCCACTGGTATAGGCCGTTGACTGGAGAACCGCTAGCAAGGGCGCTCCCGTGGACCCTGCGGGTCGAGCCCCGCGTCTCGAGGCCGGCGTAGAGCCCACGCCGCACGTTGCGCCCGACGGAGAACTCCGTTTGGTCGATGGCGTCTGAGGTGAACGCTACGTTGAGCGCACCCCTGAAGTCGAACCTCTGGTCGCGTACACGCCTTGCCATCGGGGATCAGCCCCCGACAGCGAACCGAGCAGTGCCGTCGGCAACGCTTACGCGGTAGTAGGGCCAGTCCACGTCAAGAGTCGTCGTCTCGGTGATATTGGTGGGAGCCGGGCCGTGTGAATCGTCCCCCCACTCGTCGATCCGCGACACCGTTACTGTCGCGCCGGCGCCAGGAATCACGGTCAGGTAGGTGGCGCCGAAGGTGACGACGCTGACCCCTTCTCCGTCTGCGAGGGACGTTGGCCTCTGGAAGGCGTTGTTGTACGTCGGGCGTGCTTGGCTCATGATCGCTGTTCCTTACCATCGGGTTCCGAACACTGGGGGCTCCTGTACCTGCCTCTGCCGCTTCGAGGTGACAGCCACCCTCCGGGCACGCTGGCGTGCCTTGGCGAGAGCCCGGTCGATGCGGCCCATGGCCTCCTCCTGGCCGGGCACCCAGTCCTCGTCCACCGCCGCCTGAGCGGCCATGCACACAACGAGGCGCCGTGCGTCCGGCGGGAAGTCGACCGTCTCCTCTGACGACCCGAAGGTCGGGTGAAAGTAGTGGTAGCGGAGGTAGACCTCCGTCGGCACCAGCGCACCGCGCCCGAAGCGCAGCGTCGTGTAGTCAGGGATCCAGTAGACGTTGCCCCTCGACAGCGGGTCGCGGCCGTCCGCCTCCTTGCCCCAACTCCGCCCGGACGCATCCTCAAGCGCACTCTGGCGACGCCAACCCTGCGCCGTGAGAAAGTCTACGGGGAGCACGGCGAAGCGGCCCTCGTCGTCTTCGTCGAGCACGAGAGGTCCGAACCGCCGCATCCACCCATGGTACCCGGCGCCGATCATGAACCGCTGCGCCTCGTGTGCGCCCTCCGTCAGGAGTTCGTTGGCGACATCGTCCTGACTGGCGCCGAAGGCGTTCAGAGCGGGATCGACGGGGCGGGCGCCCACCATGCGGTAGAACGCCCGCCTCATCGCGTCAGCGTCAGCCAGTTGCACCGGCCTTCTCCTCTTCGAGCTTCACGGCGTCCTCCTTCTTCAGGCCCGACTCCTTCGTGCCGTCAGAGAACAGCCATGTGCCGCCACCCAGGTGCTCCGGGTATGAGGCGGGGGACTCCGGCTCCGGCACCGACGCGGCCGGCGTGGCGGGCCCCGCGAGGCGGTCGGCCAACTCCTCCGGCGTCATGCCGCGATCCGCGAGGATCTTCGCCAGGTTGGGAAGGAGTTCCTCGGTGGCCTTCTGCTGCCGGCGCCGCTCGATCTCCTCCGGGGTGGGCGGAATGTACTCCTCCCGTCGCACGTTGCCGTTGCCCTCGCTCACCAGCGTGAAGAGGCGCTCCTTCCGCACCCGCTTCCCGCGACGGAGCTTGTACATGGGCTCGCCCGTGCTCTGGTTCTTGCGGTAGAGTTCATTGCCCTCCTCGTCCACCGCTGGCTCCGACTCGACCCGGATCGTCGTCTCCCGCAGGAGCGGGCGTCCGTCTTCGGTGAAGCCGGCGTCGACCGCGCTGGGCGGACGCTTCTTGTCGGGGTGGATCGGGGCGATCTTCCGCATGGTGCGCTGTGCCATCGTCTTCCTCCGTGTGGGCCGCTGTCAGCCCGGTTACTCGAAATCGGCGCCCGTGGACCAGGGCCGCTTGAACCGTTCGGTGAGTGCTCTGGCGCCGATCTCGACCGACGCCTCCCTCGCTTCTTCCTTCGCGTCGCGCTTGCGCTTCTCCGTCGCCTCGCGGGCGCGGTGCCGTGACTCCTCGATGCTCGTGTACTCCCCGCGACCGCTCCAGGTATTCCCGCGCTCAAGGAACGTCCGCACGCCCGACGCGCCCATCTGGTTGATGTCCATCTGGACCATGCGCTTCGGGTCCTTCGGGTCCGGTTCGATGAAGAACACGTCCTCCGTCGGTGGCTCCGGCGCACGGCCCTCCTTCCACGCCTTCATCGCAGGGTCGTTCGGCTTCAGGCTGAACCTTGCCATCCACCCGACATGAGGCACGTACATGAGGCTGGAAGACCGCCCGTTCTCGCGGGCATACTTCTCGACCTCCTCACGTACCTCCCATGGCGCAGTCGGCAGACCACGCCCTAACTGGCTCCTGAGAATCACGGCTGAGGCAGGACAACAGTGGGCGACTCGATCTCGGCCTCGAAGTCCTCCGAGAGTGAGATCTCCCCGTCGAGCTTCTCGAGCAGAGCCTGGAACCGCTCCGCAAGGTCGTTGTGCGCCCCCACCAACTCGTCGACGAGCGAACCCTTCGCCGCGTTGGCCGCAGAGCGACTTGCCTTCACTTCGTTGATCGGCATTTCATTCTCCTTCGGCTATGAGGGGGTGGGCGCGAGGCCCACCCCCTCCGTCATGGCCGATTAGTAGTTCGGCACGTTGGTGAAGAGCTCGTCGTTCAGATCAGTGACGATGTTCGCCAGTACGCCGTGGGCGCCCCGGTGGTTCGTCATGTTCTGGAGGTAGTCCACCACGAACGCCTCCTTCCCGTCGAAGTCAGCGATCCGCTGGAACATGGATCCGTCTTCAGCGAAGAAGTCCGCGTCCCCGCCCAGCGGGATACGGAAGAGGTGGTCACGCGCAACCGTGATCGCGTGGTTGTGGTAGAAGAACGGATCCTCGAGGAACCGGATCCCGTTGATGGAGATACCGGAGTACCCGCCCTCGAGTTCACCGCCCAGCGCGGACTGCTGCTGGAACCCGATCAGGGAGCGGGCCACCTGCGCCACGACGGACGGGAACGTGATGACCACGTCCGTCGCCGGGGTCACGGGGAACCCGCGCTTCTGGCCGAGCTGGAGCCAGTGCTCCTTGAACTCCATGTGGTCGCAGGTCACGCTGTCCGTCCGGTACGGCTTCCACCGGGGGTAGTCGCCCTCGTCGATGTCATGCACCGCCGTGAAGGTGGCGTTCGGGTCGAGGAGCGTACCCACACCGTTGGGAGCGAGGTTCCGCTCCAGTGTGAAGTAGTCGCGGGTCGTGTCATGCGTGGTGGCGAAGTAGATCAGGTCGCCGGCGGCGATCTGTGCGCCCACGGCAGTCTCCCACGTCGCGGCCGAGTCAACCGTGATCTCGTTGTCGACGTAGTCGATGCCGGTGTTCGTGATCTTGGCGGCACCGCCAACCCGGCCCTCGGAAACGTCGTACCAGCCGATGATCGAGTTCTCACTCAGGTTCGTGAGCGGGTTGGTGCCGGCGTTCCCGTACCCGTCACGCACCCGGATCTGGTTGTTCGCCAGGCGTGCGTCAACGACGCACACGAGCCCGGAGGAGGCGCCGACCGACTGGCGGGCCTCCATGCTCTCCCAGGCATCCCACAGGTGATCGAAGAGGCGGTCACGGAAGTCGTCGAAGGCGCCCTCTCCGGTGGCGCGGGCCTCAACGAAGTTGTCCATGGCGACACGCTGGTACCGCCGAACGGGGGTGACGCGGCCCTGCACGGCGTCGAGTCCGACATGGTCGGGGATCGAGCCGTCCGTGGCCATCGCACCCGTCTTGAAGCGAAGCTCCGTTGCGAACACCATCGCCTCACCGACCAGCTTGTAGTCGGTACCAGGGCTTGCATCCTGAAACACTTCGGACGTAGCACTCGTGCGGCGGACGTTGTTCACCACGGAGCCAACGAAAACGTCTCTAACCAGGCCCGAGATATTCTGAAGCGTCTCGACCGTGGATCGTTGGCTACCAAATGGCATAGGTCATTCTCCTGTTAGGTGAGGCGGCTGGCAGACGCTCTCCGCGCCTGCTCCTTCGCCGCCCGTCTCAGTCTTCCGCGGCCGTGTACGTCGGACAGGTCTGCGGACTCCTCGGTGGAGGCCGCTCCCGTCCCCGTACCACGACCGACACGACCCATCGGATGAGGAGGTGACTCTTGTCGCCGCTGTGCGACCTGCCGCTTGTACTCCTCCACGGCCTGCCGCTTCACTTGCTCGAGGTCCGGTTCAGCACTCGCCGGCTGGGCTTCCGCCTCCGGCTTCTGGCCGTTGTTCCGGGCCTCCATGAACGCCGTCCTGTACGCAGGGTTCGAGAGAAGGCGACCCATGAGGTAGCGACTGAACTCCCGGTGCATCGTGATCTCGTCCTGCACCTGTGGGTGCATCCCGGCCTCCAACTCAGCGTTGAAGCCGACCACGGCCCTCTGGAAGTCGCCATTGAACTCAGGGGCGGCGCGTACCGCCTGCGGCAAGCGGCCCGTCTGACGCCATGCGTCCTCGGTCCACCTCTCCGCCGCTCGCTCAACTCGCTCGTTCTCCACCTGCGACCAGTTGGTCTCGAACTCTTCGTCAACGACCTTCTGGAACTTCGACTGCATCGAGTCCCAGTACCGCTTCGCCGCTTCCGGCCCGCGGATGTCCTTGATCTCCTTGTAGTCCTCGACCGCCTGCTTGTACTCCGGCGAACTCTGGAGCTTCTGCATGGCCGAACTCTGGCTCTTCTGCCGGACCTCGGCCTTCTGAAGCTCAAGCAGCTTCGACTCCAGCTCCTCCACCTCTTTCCGACGGTGATAGGTCCCATTGTTCATGGCCCGAACAAGGTCCACGTCTTCCGGGTGAACGCGGATCTGACTGCGACCCTGCGTCTCCCTCAGCGGGTGTCCTTCCTCAAGCTCAACGGTGATCCAGGAATCCTCCTGCCGCGGCTCCTCCGCAGCGGGCTCCTCCTGCCGTGCTTCAGACTCCCGAGACAACTCAGGTTCGTCCTCCGCTACCGCAGTCTCCTCGGCGACCGCCTCCGGCTCCGGGGCGTCTACCTCAGCGACTGCCTCTTCCTCCACCCCGCCGGTGTCAGCGGAGTCGGTGGCGAACCGGCCCGTGTTGGGGTCACGCTGCCTACTCGCCTCCTGCCGAGCCCTCACCGACGCCTCGCGTGCGGCTGCCTTCGCCTCACGACGGTTCCTCGGTTGCGGTGCTTCGGGTGCCGGGGCCTGCTGCTCAGGTGCGGCAGTCTCCGGCGTTGCTACAGCGGTGTTGCTCTCGTCCGACATTTCTATTCTCCCCGATGTCAGGGATTAGAGGGACACGCCTCCGTGTCCCGGTGTGGGGGCGCCGCCCATTGCTTCTGCGGCCACGCCCATGCGATTCACGCCCGATGCGGGCTCCTCAATCTGGCCACCCTCTGCTCCCGGTGCGGGACCCTCCGGGCCACCGCCACCTTCAGAGTTCAGCGGCATCCCCATCATCTGGGCCTGCCACTGGTAGTACATCTCCTGGCGCATGGTCGCCGCGGCCCGCGCAATCGGGTCGGCTGTCTCATCTTGGGTAATCTCGCTCAACGAAGCAAGGTGCGCCATGAGGTCGTCGTCACGACGACGCTCTGCGATCTCCTCGAGTTCGTAGAAGAGCATCATCCCAGCCTGCTCGACCCAGGGGTGCCGCGGGTCCATCTCGAAGAAGTTGTTCTCCTCCCTGAACCGGCGGGCGCCGTCGTGGATCATTGCGGCCACGCGCTTCGCACGGCGACGCATCACCTCGTTCGGGCGGGCCGGCTCATCGAAGATCGTCTGGTTCGGGTAGTTCTTCCGAACCTCCTCCCTCGTGATAAGCGGACCCTCCGGCGTCTGTACCTGCGCCAGCTCGATCAGCTCCTGCGCCCGCATCTCTGGCGAAGCGCCGAAGGCGTCCACGAGACGGTAGCGAGGCGGGTCGTCCGACACACGAGATCGGTCCACCCACGCCTCGGACAAATGCTCGTAGTCGCCAGAGACGTTCTTGATTACCCACGGCACGTCCGCATACGCCTTGAACTGTGACCACACGCGCCGTGCGAAGTTGGTCGCTGAACGCCGGAACCGGAGGTGGACGGGTCCGTGGATGGAGCGGTCCGCCTCCTGTAGCGCGATGATCGCACGGTACGGCATCCGCGAGCCAGGCGACTCGCCGCGGCTCACCGCCTGGTAGCCGCCACCCGTGTACATCGACTGCCGCAAGTCGTTGATCTCTGAGTCCAGGGCCTGCACGATGCTCGGCGGATACTGCATGACCTGCGGCACGAACGAGTTCATGCCACCCTCGATCTCGAGAATACCGTACCCGTTGATCTCGGTCATCTCCTCGCGCATCGCCGTTCCCGACGTCACGATAGGCGCCTCGAGCATCTTGTTGATCGCACGCCACCGCTGGCTCTTGGCGATATTCAGGTCGACCTGCGTCTGGTCGATGTCCTCCGCCCACGGCTTCCCGTGGACGTCGTTGCCGCGCTGGTGCGAGTAGAAGTTCGAGAAGCTGAAGGAGCGAGCTGGTAGCGGCTGGTCCACCAGCAGGACCGCGTTCCCGCCACCGCGCCCCTGCCGGAGGTCCACCTCGCCGGGGACCGCAACCATCTGGAGCCGGCCGTCCGGGTACTGGGGGTCGTAGCCCGGCGCGATCTCGAGGCACACCGTGAACATCAACTCCTCGTCGTCACGGCGCCGCACGTTCATCACAGGCGACCCATGCACCCCGAGCCCCGACAGGTTCCACGACTTGGCGATACGCTGGAAGATCGAGGCCGACGGTACGTGCTTCGAGCCCTCGAGCGACGCGATTCCCGGCACATGACCGAAGGCGTCCCTCACGAGACTCGCCGGCAGGAGCCGGCCGTAGGAGCACCAGTGAATCGAGCGGCGGGTCGCACCCCGGTCGAACACCGTGTCGAACGGGTTGCCGACGAAGCAGTCCACCATCCCGCTCGACACCTCGCCGTACTGGTCTTCACCGCCCGGCGCCATCGCTGACTCACCCGACCCGTAGCCCACCGGGTCGTACCAGCGGTGGCTCACGTCGTCTCGCCAGTAGCCATGCACGGGGCAGAAGCCCGTCGCCATGGCCAGGTACAGCGCCTCGGCGAAGAGCCCGTTCCAGTCCTGCTCGCTGGCGATGTGGTTTATCAGGATCGTGTCGAGGATCGACTTCTCTATGGACCGCCGGTCGGACGGGGCATCCGCAAGGAAACGCAGGTCCATCGTCGTGTGCTGCGCCACCGCGTGGTCGACGATCAGCCGGAGCACGTTTTCCGTTTTCCGGTAAGGGGAAAGCATCCGGGGGATCACGACCCGCGTACCCTCGTAGATGTCCGCCCACTGGAAGTCGCCCGACCCGTCAATGTGGAGCAGGAGCTTCTCGGAGATCAGGTCGCGCTGGCGCCTCGCCTCAAGGCCCGCCCGGTGGTTCTTCACGATCCGTTGCGCCACCTCACGCGCCGACCTCTGGCCCATCGCGTCCGCCTCGTTCGCCCCCATCAGCGGCGACAACGGCTCGTCGCCGGCGACGGCCATCAGCGCATCTCCTGGGGCATCAAGCGGATCTACGTACATACGTCACTCCGGCGTATGTGAACGACCCCCCGCCTACCGAAGGGGGACACGGTCGACGGGGGGCGTTGGGGGAGACACCACACAACAAGTCTACTCCGCACGGTGTGGGGAGTCAAGCGGCTTCCGCCACGGCGCCTCGCCACCCGGCGAGCGCACCGTCTGCGACAGCGGCCGGATCTTCGGCAGGTAGTCGGTGGGCGAGATGATCGCGGCGGATACGTGCTGGCGGATCCAGTCGCCCACCTCGTCGGCTGTGATCTCCGGCGCCCATGGCAGGACGGTGATGTCCCACTTGCCAGGCTGCGCGACGCCCATGACGCGCTGCA
>REDH01000119.1 GCA_007693585.1 Deltaproteobacteria bacterium | reverse complement strand
CGGCGGCATCGGTGGTGGCCGGTCCAGCAGCGGCTGGTTCGGAAACGCCGGTCCCGGTGGAAACGGTGGCGCGGGTGGCGTGGGTGGCCCGGGAGGCTGTGGCGGCGGTGGCGGCGGCGGGCCCAGCATCGGAATCTGGAGAGCCGGTACTGCAAGTGTGTCCGGAGCGCTCGTGACCCGCGGCAGTGCCGGCAACGGCGGTGGTAGCTGCGGAAACGGCGGTCCGAGTGGCGTTGCGCAGAATGTCCGCTGACGAACGAAGGCCGGGAGACCGGAGACGCGTAGGGATACAGCTCACGAGGCGCATGAACGGGACGACGAGACAGACAACGCTGCGGTGGATCATGGTGCTCGGCACGATGATTCTGCTGGTCGCATGCAAGGACAGCGCCACCGGATCCCCCGAGGACTCCAGTGACCCGGCAGACGTGACCGGAACCGTGCCGGGAACCGACGTGTCGACGGACAGCGGTGATGTGGAGCCGTCGACCGAGGGGTGTGACACAAGTCGGATTGGCGAGTCCTGTGGGGTCTGTGGAACGCGTCAGTGCGTGGACAACGTGCTCGTGTGCGAGGACCCGGGAGCGAACGCGTGCGGCTGGTGCGGTGAGCTGGAACAGCCCGTGGGCGAAAGCTGCATCCGCCAGGGGGAAGTGGGGACCTGGCAGTGCGATCCGGATACGGAGAGCGTGACCTGTGTTCCGGAGACCGAGGGCAGCAATGCATGCGGTGGCAGTGGAGCGCTGGACGGGACGCCGGGGACGCCCTGCGGCCCATGCGACGATGGCGAGTGGCAGTGTGACCCCGAGGACAATGAGTCGGTTGTCTGCGTGGGCGCCAGCGAGCAGAACGAATGCGGCGGCTGTGGAACGCTTCCCGGTGCCGTGGGCGAGTCCTGTGGATGCGAGGGGGGCGAGTGGGCCTGTGACGGGGAGTCTCTCGTCTGTGATGACCCGGCGGCGAACGCGTGCGGAGGTTGTACCGCACTGGAGGCGCAACCGGGCTCCCGTTGCAATGAGGGATGCGGGGAGGGGGTCTGGACCTGCGCAGACGACAACGAGAGCGTTTTCTGCCTGGCGGATGCGGGGAATCTCAACTCCTGTGGGGGATGCGGTCCCCTTCCCGGCGAGCCGGGTGACGAGTGCAACACGATCTGTGGGCCGGGCGTCTGGGAGTGCACGGAGGATGGCACCTCGGTGTGCTCTACCGCACCGAACCCCTGTGGTGGTTGTGCAGCGTTGCCTACCCCTCTGGGGACTCCCTGCGAGCGGCGTTGCGGGACCGGGGAGTTCGTCTGTGATCCGGACAACGCCAACAACACCATCTGTGATGCGCCGCTGCCGAACATCTGCGGCGGTTGCACGCAGCTTGAGGGAGACCTCGGCGACTCCTGTGGCTGTGGGGGAACGCTCGCCTGTGTCGGCGGACCGGAGGACAGGGATCTGACCTGCCTCGGTGATGCGGGCACCAACGAGTGCGGAGGCTGTTCCTTCCTCAACGGACGGGTGGGCGACCCGTGCGGAAGTGCCGGCTGCGGTCGTCGTGTCTGCAGCGAGGATGGAGACTCCCTCGAGTGCGACGACCGCGCCCCGAACGCGTGCGGAGGCTGTGAGGAACTGCCGGGAGATGAAGGCGAACCTTGCGGGGCCTGCGGCATGTGGGAGTGCCTCGAGGACTCCACGATCATGGTGTGCGAGGATCCGGGTCGGAACGCGTGCGATGGTTGCGCCGAACTCGACAATCGGATCGGGGATCGATGCGGGACGTGCGGGGAGTGGGCGTGTGACGGCCAGAACGCCACGACCTGTGAAGACCCCGGGGCGAATGCGTGTGGGTTCTGTGGTGAACTGGACGGAGAGCCCAATCTTCGCTGCGACGAGTTCAGCTGTGGCTTCTGGGAATGCGAACAGGCCGGCGGGGTGAGCTGCGTCCAGTATCCGAACTCCTTCTGCACGAACTGCAGTCCCGACGTGGGCCAGGCTTGCGGCGATTGCGGTACGCTGCAGTGCACCCTCGATGGCGAGACCTACTGTGAGGACCCGGGCTTCAACGAGTGCGGAGGTTGCGGCGTGCTCAGCGAGCCACCTGGCGAGCCCTGTGGAATCGGTGGGATCTGCGCGTTGACGGTCTGTGCACCGGACGGCAACAGCACGCTGTGCCAGCAGACGCCGCGAAACGCCTGCGGGGGCTGCCTGCCGCTGGACGACGAGCCGGGTACCGCCTGTGGAACCTGCGGTGCTTTCGTCTGCGACGGGCAGGATGCCGTGGTTTGCGAGGATGAAGAGGAGAACGTCTGTGGTGGTTGCGGGGATGTGATCGTCGCCGGTGTTCCGGAGACGGCTCGCCCGGGCGACTCCTGCGGCAGCGGGGCCTGTGCCGAGGTCGCGTGCAATGCTCCGGGCGACGTCCTGTTCTGTCTCGAGGCACCGCAGAACGCCTGTGGCGGCTGCGCTGCCCTCTCCGCCTTCCCGGGAACGCCCTGCGGGTCCGACGATTCATGCAGCATCTACCGCTGTGATGGGCAGGACGGCCTCATCTGCGTGGACATCTCCAATGCGTGCGGTGGCTGCAACGAACTGGAGGGAGCTCCGGGCACCCCCTGCGGAATCAATGGAATTCTGACCTGCAGCGCGGACGGGGAGTCTGTGTCTTGCCAGGACGCCGGACTCAACGCCTGCGGCGGTACGCAGGAACTCGAAGGCAATCCCGGTGAGGAGTGCGGCAGCTGTGGCGAGTTCGTGTGTGATGGCGTCAACGACGTGCGCTGTCGGGAGAACCTGAACGCCTGCGGTGCGTGTGGAGATCTGGGCGGACAGTTCCCCGGACAGAATTGCGGTGACGTCGGTGGATGTGGACAATTCGTCTGCGCACCGGATGGCGCATCGCTCGAGTGCGTCGATCCCGGTCTCAACGCTTGCGGAGGCTGCGCCATCCTTCCCGGTGCGCCTGGGGACGCCTGCAGCGCCTGTGGGGTCTTCGAGTGCAACCCGCTGGATCCCGAGACCATCGAGTGCGTGGAGACGCTGAACAGCTGCGGCGGTTGTGGAGCGCTGGAAGGAGAGCCCGAGGAACCGTGCGGCGAGTGCGGCATCTTTGTCTGCGATGGTCAGGGAGGCAGCTTCTGCAGTGGTGCAGACCCGAATGAGTGCGGAGGGTGCCTGCCGCTCGAAGGAAACGAGGGAGACGACTGTGGAGTCTGCGGAACCCTCTTCTGTTCCGGGGACGGCGATGCGTTGCTGTGCAGCGATGCCGGCGAGAATGTCTGTGGAGGATGCGCCGAGCTTCCGCCGGGTCTTCCGGGGTTCCAGTGCGGCCCGTGCAGTGGTGATCGTCTCTCGTGCGACGGTCCGGATTCGCTGGTCTGCGACGAGGCACCCCGGAACGACTGCGGTGGATGTGGTCCCCTTGCGGGCGAAATCGGAACGGAGTGTCCGTGCGGCGGCCTGTGGGAGTGCGCTGGACGTGATCTCGCCTTCTGCGAGGGCCTCAACCAGTGTGGTGGCTGCGGGGATGCCGGAAGGGACAATCCCGGTGACCCATGCACGCTGTCCGATGGCGGCTGTGGGGTGATTGCCTGCAATGCACAGGGGACGACCGAGTGCGTTGCGGGGGGCGAGCGAAACGAGTGCGGCGGCTGTGTCCCGCTGCCGACCTTCGCGAAGCCAGGCAGCCCCTGCAACTGCGGTGTCTTTGTCTGTGACGGGATCAACACCACGCGCTGCGAGGGCCGCAACGCCTGTGGCGGGTGTGATGCCCTGGACCCGGACATCGTGCTGGGCTCGAGTTGCGGTGCCGGAGAGTGCGCGATCTACCAGTGCGACGGGCTCAACTCGATCGTGTGCGGCGCGGATGGGCTCAACGTCTGTGGTGGATGTGACGTGATTCCGCCTGACGAGGCGCCGGGCGAGTCCTGCCCGTGCGGCGAATGGACCTGTGATCCCGAGACCGGGCGTACGGTCTGTCCCGAACTCAATGCGTGCGGCGGCTGTGGCCCGGCCCAGAACGAGGAGCTCATCGGCCAGTCGTGCGATGTGGACCCGGACGACTGCCCGTTCTCTCCGGAGGAGTGCGAAGAGCTCTTCGACGGAACCTTCTGCTACAGCTTCATCTGCGTGACGGACAACCTTGTCGCCTGTTTCGCGAGCGAGCCCAACGCCTGCGGAACCTGTGGGGAGCTCGAGGACGGCCTGCTGCCAGGCGATGACTGTCCATGCGGAGTCTGGCTCTGTGACGACGATGGAGAGCAGCTTGTCTGCGAGGGCATGAATGCCTGTGGCGGCTGTGACACCCTTCCCGGCGAACCCGGAGACGCCTGCGGGCCGCCTGGCGATGAGAACGGCATCTACGTTTGCGACGGTACCTTCCTCAGCTGCATCTTCCCGGACCTTCCCTGAGAGCCTCCGGTCATGAACCGCAACACGACATCTCCGAAGACCCACGCTCCCCAGCCCGCCGACCTTTTCCGGCGAGGCGGGCGGCTTGGCCGTCCCCACACGGGTGGAGCCGGGTCACCGAGTCTGAAGCCCCCTTTCGCCGACGCCCTCGTCGGTGAGTCTCCCACGACGAGTCAAGCCATGAACGCTTTCCTCAGACAAACCCTGCGTGTCCGCACACTGGGCCTGCTCCTGCTGGCAGGATTGCTCTCCGCCGCCTGCGCGGAGCAGGGCGATGAGGGGCCGGAGCTCGGGCTCCAGCAGGATGCATTGGTGGAGGATGTCTCTGCCCCTTCCGGGCCTCGTGTACAGGACGTTGCCGAGCCGGAAGTGGCTGCGGTGGAACGCCCGAGCGTACAGGGGCTCCGGAGCATGCTGGCGGAACGGGTGCGCGACCGTGAGGACCGGGAAGCGTCCGAGGCAGTCGCACCCGGCCCGAGCGCTCCCGGCGATGTGGGTCCCGGCGCGTCTGCCGAAGAGGAAGGCAAGCCAGGAGATGCACTTCAGCCCGGAGAGCAGCTCATTCGGTTCGGGATGGCAGCGGGTGTTCCCTATGCGCTGGGACGCGCACCGAACGGCCAGTACTTCATCGACGCCGGTGGTCGCCCGGAGCACTATGGACTGGATGAGTTTCCGGTCTCGGAGCGGCCGGTGCTCACGGACTACACCATCGAGAACAACCGGGCGGACCTTCGATTCGCGGCGGATCGGGTGGCGGCGGATGTGCGGGTGGATGCTCATGGGGTCCAGTGGACCATCGTCGAGGACGAACAGGCTGGCTTCGTGATGCAGTACGGGCACGGGCTGGAGGGGTTCGTGCATATGGCGGACGGAAGCACGCGCACGTTCGCTCCGACCGGCTCCGGGAAGGGTGCGCTCGAGCCGGGTGAGGAGGGGCGAGGGGTGGAGACCCAGAGTTTCCATCATGGCGCCGTGCGCTACATGGTCGAGGATGAGGGTGTGAGGTTCGAGTACGTGCTCGACGAGCACCCCGCCCCGGGTGCTCAGGAGGTCGGCATTCGTGAGCGCTTCGTGCTCACCGATGGCTTCGAGCTGATGGTGGAAGGCGAGGCGCTTTCGGTGGGTGAAGTGCGCGAGAGCCGTCGCGCCGTTCCCATTCGGCGCGGGGATGACAACCTCGCTGCGCGGCTCGAACTCGGCTTTCCGGTGAGCTGGGACGCGAACCATGTCTTTGCGCACGACGAGGAGATCCCCCACTTCGGTGGCAGTTTCACCCGCTACCGCATTCAGCGCATGTCGGCCGAGGAATACGTCGTCGAGCTCATTCTGGACGGTGCCTGGCTCGATGCACCCGAGCGAGCATGGCCCGTGACCATCGATCCCAGCGCCCGCTGGATCCACGTGGGATTCGGCGAGCTGCCCGAAGGTCGCTGGAATGAGCCGTTCAACCAGTGCGCGCGCTATGCGCGAACGCAGTACTACCTGTCACCGGCGTTCCTGGGTGCGAACCTCGTTCCTGGGTCGATCATCACCGCGACCTCGTTCTTCCAGACGAACCAGAGCTTCAACAATGCTGGGCAGAACCGGCTGCGTACGGAGCAGTCCTATGTCTACTCGCGCAACGCGGCCTCGTTCCACACGCCGATCAATCACATGGCGCCGAATACGCCGTGGGCGCCGGACCCGGGTCCCCTGTCCTGGAGCGGAACCGCCGGAAAGCAGCACATGGTTCGAACCGGTGTGGAAGCTTGGCTTCATTGTGCCGCTTCCGAGTGCTACGAGATTCGGTCGAGTTGGTGGGGCGCATGGGACTCGCGTGTGATCCCGTATCAGGCAAGCGGCACAGCCGATGTGCTGTATCTTGGGGATATGCTGCTCTTCACGGCGGGGCACGATCGAGGCACCCAGGTGTCCGGCTTCGGATGCAGCCTGTGGGGGCCTGACTCCTACCTTCAGTTCGATTTCGTGTTCTGCCCCGAAATCTCGCCTGGTGTGCCCGGCGACTGCGAGATCTGGAACGCGACCACATCGACCGGAGGGCTTCCGGGCACCGGGTTCGGTTGGCAGGCCTTCCCCCGGACGCGAATCTACTTCACCCCTCCGCATGAGCTGGACCAGTTCAACTATCCCTACCCCATGCGGCTCTTCCCGGACATGCCGGAGGACCTTCCCGGACCTGGCCCGATCAACCCCGTCGATGACGACGTCGAGTATGCGGCCAGTGTCCACATGTTCCGCTTCGAGATCCCGTCTGACGGCTACTTCTCCATCGTGACGACCCAGGCCAGCAACGCGCTGCGGATGTGGATCTACGACGAGAACTTCGAACGAGTCTTCCTCGCTCCGGATTCGGAGGTTCCCGACCGAACGACACCCGGGGTCACGGATTTCGGCGAGCAGGAAGCAGGGACGGTCTACTACGTGAAATTCGACCGGGCGGGCCGGAGCATCGAGACGGACTACACGGTGGAACTCCGACTCGAGCAGCCGCCCACCACGGCGCCGGACGTGGTCGTGACCCCACGTCGCCATCCCACGCTGTCCTTCGGGTCCATCCGACTGGACTGGGACACGGTCAACAACGGTCCCACCTTCTACGAGTGGCAGCTGGATGCGGATTGCGCCGCGGGCACCGGCGACCCGGAGGATCCGGCATGTGATGCGCTGTGGATCGCCAATTGCCTGGCCGGCGAGCCGGGTGGTACGGTGGAGGATGGCAACTTCTGCGTGGGCGGCGTTACGGAACGCTATGCCGTGCGCAACGCGCTTCCCTTCAATGAGTGTCAGCGAGCCTACGTGCGCGGAGGCAACCGTGCGGGTGTCGGCCCCTACGGCTTCGGGGACGGAGCGACCCTCACCCCGCGACCTCAGCGGGCACATCTCGCGGGACGGGTGTCACTGAACATGGACGACTTCCTGCGGCTCGACTACGTCCCCGGCTCCATTCCGCAGATGGGTACCGCGGATGCGTGTGGAGGGATGCCCAACATGTCTCGACACTGGGCACAGGCGCGTCCGTGCGGCGAGACCGGTGGACCTGTCGAGGAGGGAACTCCAGGAACGGACCATCACATCCTGGACTTCACGGACAGCGCAGTGGAAGGGCCCGGCTGTTACACCATCACGTCTCGGTACTACAACCGTCAGGACTTCTGGCTCGGAACGGGCGAGAACCCTGACCTCGCCGCGCCGACCGAGCGCTTCTGGGTCGGCGGAGCACCCAGAGGCCTCACCGGCGTGCCGCTGGCGTCGGACCGCATCCGCTGGACGTGGGAACCACTCCGGGGTGTGCAGGGGTACCGGCTTGGACCCGACCCCACTTCGTACGAGGAGTACATCGTCTGCGATGCGCCCGGCTATGACTGGGTGAATGATCCGCCAGGCTTCTGCATCACGGCCACCGATCTCGAGCGGAGCACGAATGTGGTGACGGAAACACCGCTCCAGCCCAATACGTGTGTGACGAAGCGGGTCCGAGGATTTCACGCCGGCGCCTTCCCGACCTCCGAGATCAGCGGGGCACAGCGGGTCGCTACCCTCGTGCTTCCGGCCGAGCGCGACGACGTGTCCATGGCCACCGTGGCGGGTGGCTTCCTCGACGTGAGCATGAACTACAGCCACCTCGCCGCGCGAAGCAACTTCTCTCCCGGCGCGCAGTGTACCGGGACGCAGACCGCGCCTGGCACGGCTGCCCGTGTGCGTGCGAAGCCCTGTGCCTCGACCGAGTGGGAGGACGCAGACGGGCCGGAGTTCAGCATCTCGAGCAGCTTCACGTTCGCGGACCTGTCCCAGCCGGGCTGCTATGACCTCGAGATCACGTACCGAAACCGCTCCGGGCACCTCAACGTTCCGGAAGAAGTCCGCGTGTGGGTCGACATCACCGTCGATCCGTCGGCGTCCACGGACCGTACGGACGGCATTCTGGTGAGCTGGAACCAGATTCCCGGCCTGCGCTATCGCATTGAGCGCACCACGACGGGTCAGGTCATCGCGGATGGAGTCACGGGCAGCAATGCTCTCCACCCGGTGGCGGATTTCACGGCGGCCGACCTTGCGGGTTACCGGCCCGCCGCGCCCACGGGCCTCAACGTGACCGCACTGTCGACGAGTGATCTGCTTGTGGAGTGGACGGCGCCGGCACCCAATACCTCGCTCGCGAACATTGGGTATGTGGTCTACGCACTTGACGAAGACGACAACGTGCTGGCCTTCGGCAGTACACTCGGCCGTCTGGCTCCCGCACCGATCAGCGGGTACGAGATCGAACTGAACCTCAGCGGTGACTGGGCGAACGTTGGCGGTCCGAACGACCCGAGCTGGGTCCATGTCGATGCACCCGGACCGACGATTACCGTGACCGGGGGAGAAGCCTCGCAGGGACTCTACGTGGGCTTCGTCCGCCTGGGTGGAGGAACGACCTTCGACTTCAACACTCCCGACCCTGTACCGCTGCAGTATCGTGTCCGTGCGCTCAACACGTACGGTGCAGGTGTGGCCTCGTCGCCGTTGTCCGTGAATCGGCCTCTCGGCACGGACAGCTGGCGATGGGAAAGGGATGACCCCGGCGTGGGCTGGGTCAGCGTGGCCAGTCCCGGGGTCGAAGTCGATGATGCGGAGGCTCCGCCATCCGGAGACCCGCGTGCGTATCGCCTCCGTCGCAGCAACACCGGGACCAACGTCGACGCGTTCACGATTCCCGTGACGGGCTGGGTGCGCTCGCCTCCCGGTACCTTCAACTTCACCGACGCCATCTGGAACGGTGCAGTGCGTACCCTGACGTACAACTGGTCGGAGGCCAGTGGCAGCATGGTCGAGTACGCCGTGCGGCGTGATGGGCCGGGAGGAGGCACCTTCTTCAACACCGGCTCCAGCAGAACGTATCCGTTCGCGAGCCTCGCACCCAACCTCTGCTATACCGCGGAGGCCAGAGCGTCCAATGGTGCCAGCCCCGACAGCTTCGCCACGGGAATGGGCGCCAGCGGGTTCATCGAGCCTCCGCGGTCGCAGCACGTGACCTTCGCCGACTTCAGCGGGGATGACCTCACGGTTCGGATCGGGCCGGCGTTCGTGCCTGGCTTCTCCGATGACGTCGCCTGTCAGATCGTCGGAACGACCGGCATCGACGACAATTACACGGCGGTCCGCCTTGCACTCAGGGAGTGCGGTGGCACCACGTTCTTCCACGAAACAGGCTGGCAGGATCGACGCGATGGCCTCGAGTTCGACATGCCTCTGGCAGGCCGGTCCTGCATCGAACTCTACGCGCAGTACCGCAACCGCATCGGGCTGCCTGACTACCCGTGGACCTTCATTGGCGAGTACTCGCGGCCGCCGACCGGTACGCCGGACGTGTTCGTCCAGCACCAGCCGTTCAACGACGGGCTGGGAGCCTTCGCACTGCGCTTCCTCTGGGACAGCGTTGCCGGAGCGACCAACTACTACTTCAACCTCGACGGTGGACCGCAGATCACAACACCCGGCGGAGCCGAGATCTACGTGGCAAACAACCTGCAGGAGAACACCTGCTACACCGGCTTCGCGACCGGATTCAACCTCCAGGGTGGAACCCCTCAGGTCGGCGGTACCGGTTCGGGACGAGCCGCAACGCGCGTGCGCAATCCCGTGCCCTCGGTGAGCGTGCTTCCCTCGACTTGCGATCCGGAAGAATCCTGGGAGATCCTGAACAGCGCCGACGGGACGGGCATTTGGGTGAACATCTACAATCAGCCGCCGAACTTCACGACCACCGAAGCCTGCGCGCAGGACCGGAACATGTCCGGGTTCCGTTACCAGGTCCGTCGTTGCGAGCTCTACGGCGGCACGGAACAGCTCCCGTACAACCCCTCGCCGACGGCGGAGGATCCGGCATGGCGGGAAGGGGAGACCCGCTCCTCTCTCATCGAGACGACCGGTCATCACTGCCACGAGGTACGGGTGCAGTACCGGAACATGGACGGTGTGCAGAGCGCCTGGTCCGAGTGGATTCCCCACATCAACTTCGAGCTCACGCCGCCGGATGACCTGATCCAGGTGGACGCGGGGTACGGTACCGTGACCTGGCAGTTTACCGATCGAAGCCGGTACGAGGACGGCTGGCAGATTCGGTATGCCGGAACGACCGGTACCGCGATGTTCACGTCGGGTACCCAGGTTCACAACCACCTGACCTGCACGGTGGAAACCACCGACAAGGCGGGCGAAGGAGAGGTGCATACCTGCGTGGACCCGGGCACCGACATGGCAACCGCGCGACGGGCCGCCGATGCTGTGCTCCCGGATGCTTCGGATCAGGGCAATGTTCGCGTCTGGCGCCGGATTCGGTCCGTCATCGGCAATGTGAACAACTACGAGAACCTGCCCTTCTACTACTACGGAGACCTTTCGGACTCCGTGGCGGGCTACACCCTCGTGCGCCCGGCCGACGTCTGCGGCTTCGACGGCAGCGGCTGGCCGATCACGGACTGCGGCATCGTGGACAACTGGCTCATGGCGCGCGACACGGTACTCACTGACCTGAGCTGCAACAGCGACTTCACGACCTGTCAGATCGAGGGGCGAATTCGTACGCCGAAGGCGGATTGTGGCGCCAGCGGAGCACAGAATACGTTCACCGGCGGAGCCGGCGCCCGGCTCACCCGTCAGCGGGTGGACGTGGCCGGTCCGTTGCTCACGCTCACGGAGAACACGTGCCAGGACGGGTCTTGCCCGAACGGACCTGCGACAAGCGGGACCGGCGGAATCGTGCCGAGGGGCTACGGACAGGTCGCCGTGGCCTTCGATGAAGGCTATTGGCCGGGTTGTGCCGAGGGCATCTACGAGGACACCGGTCTCGTCTATGGTGGGGTCTATGAATACACGCTGACGTATTACAACAGCGCTGGCTTCCCCAACGACGAGACACGTTGGCGCATCCAGATCGGTTGCACGTTCGGGCCGGAGCCGGCCCTGGGCGTGTGCGCGCAGGGCATCCAGGGCACCGTGGACTTCGTCAACACCTCGGGTACCGTGCTGCCGGTCGTCGGCGGCTGTGGGTATCCCGGCTACACTGGCCTCGAGCGTTGTGATGACACCGACTGGTCCTGCAGCGGCGACCCCTACACGGAGTTCGACGGCACCATCGCCTTCAACCCGGGTGCGTCGTGCGGCTACTGCGGAGGCGGGACGCTGCAGTGCCTGCCCGATGGCTCGGATGAGGAATGCATCGACGAGGACAACGGCATCAACGATTGTGGCGGATGCAACGCCCTCGCCGGAACACTCTGCGATGACTGCGGTCCCGCGGAGTGCGGTGGCTTCCTGATGTGTGACACGGCAGACCCCACGGCTCCGTCCTGCGACCCGGTGGCGCACGATCCCCTTGTGCCGCCAGGAAACACGCAGCTCGTCTGTCACGAGGTCAATCCCCGGAACGCGTGTGGCGAGGACTGTCGCGAGCTCGAGAATGACCCGGGTGATGCGTGCGGCATCTGTGGCCTGAGCGAGTACATCTGCTCCGGAGCCACGACCATCTGCGAGAACCCGGAGGAGGGTGTCAACTCCTGCCCCAGCGGACTCGTCTGCGACGATCGAGAGCCTGGAGACATGTGCGTGATCGATGGATACCTCGGTGTCTGTGCCGAAGGTGTGCTCGTCTGTGGAGACACCACCATGGAGTGCGAGCAGGTCAACTTCGGGTCGCCGGAACGCTGCAACGGGCTGGATGACGACTGCGACGGTGACGTCGACAACAACGCTCGCGTGTCCGAAGTCACCATTCTGCAGCTCTACGACGGGACCGTGCCCCGGCCGTCAACCTGCGACATGACCTCCGGTGACACCGACTTCCTCTGCACGGCGGTTCGCTTCCGTGTCGAGAGCCTGGGGACCGACGACATCCCGGCCGGTGCTATCGTGGATGTCTTCGCGGTCGACGGCGCAGGAGAGGTCCTGCATGAACTCGCCATGGGCATGGAGCTGCCGCGGACAATCGAGCCCGGTCGCGTCGATTCGTTCGTCGCCTGCTGGGAGAACGAGGTTCGCCTCAACGACATCGACATCGTCGTACGGCTCTCCGATCCGGACGGCGATCCCGAGTGCCTCGACCAGGATCCGGACCTCAACACCTCCGACCCGTGGAATGGCTCGCTTGGCTTCTGCGGTCCGGAACAGTGTGATGGATATGACAACAACGGCGATGGCGTCATCGACACCTGGCCCGAGGCCTGCGGCGACGATGTCCAGCTCCGGTGCCTGGAGGTCGAAGCCCGTACCTGTAGCTCGGATGCCGATTGCGTGTTCGAGGACCGTCAGGGCGCCTGCAATGTCCATGCGGGCCACTGCTTCGTGTGCGCGGCGACGCTGCTCGACGCCGAGCCGTGTACCTCGGGGTCCTGCCCGATGGGGTCGCATTGCCTGCCGTCCGGACACTGTGTGCCCGGTTGCGTCATCGACGGCGACTGCGGGAAGGACGAGGAGTGCTTCGAAGGGTTGTGCGTAGAGTCCGCCTGGCAGGGCGTTCCCGAGGCCGACGCCGAGGTCGACACACCCTGGGCTGCGGAGGCAGGAGGCACTCTCCCGGACGACGCGGATGTGACTGGACCCGGCAGCATTCACCGTGGAGCAAGCCTCGGTGAGCGCCCGGAGTCCATGGACTCATCGGCATCCGGGTGTGCAGCAGCCGGTGGACGAGGGTTCCCGGCCCTGGGCTTCCTCTTCATGCTGGGAATGCTCCTTGGAGTGCTCCGGCGAGACAAGCAGGTGCGCATGAACGAGAAGGGATCCGAGGCCTGAGACCTTCGCATTCCGGCGGAGCATCACGGTGGGCGGGCTGCAGAGCAGTCCGCCCATTGCGCTTTTCGGACTCGTGCCCTGCGTTCGCCGCAATCCGGGTGGCAGCCGGTCGGTGCACGGGCTGAGGTGCCGGCTGGGAATGCGGGTTCGCTGCGAGCGGCAACCGACGCCCTTCGGAGTACCCGCGGCCGCACGGCAAGTGCCATGAACCAATACAGGGACGACGAGTCGACGGAACAACACGGGTTACGAGCTACATCGAAACGGCCACCCGCGTTTTCGGAACGGCACGTTCGCAACGTCGGGTCAGCGCCGAAGGGTTCAGGTGGCCGAGGGAAGCGGCAGCGGCAGACCAGTCCGATAGGTCGCTGCCCGGCGTGGCTGGCAACCCTGGGTTGCGGCCTGTCGCCCCATCTCTTCGCTCATTGGACGCACAGCGGCGGTCATGTCCGGTAGCGATCGAACCGTTGAAGTGTCCGTGTCCTCCGCCGGCTGTGGATGTCTCGATGTCGCGGTGGTCCGATCGCCGTGACCTCAGCGCCCGACGTTGCCCATGCCACCCGGGCCCATGTACTCGGGCCAGCTGAGTACCGGTGGCACAAGGGCGTTCAGGTCGCGGCGGTCGAGAACCCACTCCGGGTCGACGTCGATCTCTCCGGGCACCTCGAGCATGGCGAAGCCGCGAAAGCGCGCCGAGATGAACTCCATGTGTCCATCCCCGTTCACGTCGCCTATCCAGCCTGTCCCCACCATCGTGTCATCAAGGCGACGCGAGTGGCGTTCGGTCTGCGACCCCGGGTCCACGAACGCGACTCGTGTCCCCGGAAAGGGGGAGCCGAAGTTGGTCGATGCAAAGACCGCAAGGTCTCGTCCCGTGTCGTGAAGGTCGATGGCCCAGGGGCCGGAAGTCCACGCGCGCAGTGACTGCTGGCGCCAGATGACCTCACCTGTACCCAGGACGAGCAGATGCTCCGAGCGCGTGTAGTACGGGTAGACCCCGATGGAGAACGACGCCGCCACGCCGAGCTCTCCGTTCTCCCCAAATCGCCCGATGGCCGGTGTGGACATGGTCTCGGCGTCGATGGCCGGCGTAGCCTCCGGGTCCGACACCCAGACGGTCCACAGTTCTTCCAGCGTTTCGCCATCGACGGCGACGATTCGGCCGTCGAAGGTGGCCACGACCACATCAGGCTCACCGTCGCCGGTAAGGTCCCCGACTGCGGGCGGAGCGATGATACCCTTGTGCATGGTGGGCGCTACCAGCTCAACAGCATCATCGAGCGTCCCTGCCAGGACACTTGCCAAGGGTACCCTCCAGAGTGAACCGGCGTGGGTCTCACCACCGGTGCCGAAGAGCAACCAGTCCGTACCTGCGCGCTGGTATCGAACGAGCGACATGTACGTCTCCGCACCGTCGGGTACCTCGATACGGTGAATGACATCACCAGAGGCCCCTGACAGCAGGACGATGTGTCCGGCTGGTCTCGGGGAGAACGGAGGTGCTTCCCCATCCCCTCCATTGGGTACGATGATGTCGGGTACGCCATCTCCGTCGACGTCGTCCACGACGACCGGGCCGAAGAAGTGATACCAGCCTTCGTCTCGGCCATCGCTGTCGGGGAGAAACGACCAAACCACCTCACCGGATGCCCCGTCGATGCGCAGGAGGGAGGCGCTACGTCCAGCGATGAGGATGTCCGGCACGTGGCCTCCCACGTCCATGAGCACGGCGCTTCCGAACATGTCGTCCTTGGTACTCACACGCCAGAGCTCCTCGCCCGTGCGTCCATCCTGCGCAAGGACCCCGCCGGTGATCGCGCCATCGCTTTCCCGCACGGCCAGACCGAGGACGATGTCGAGCACACCGTCACCGTTGAGGTCGACCAGTCGTGGCGACGAGAAGCTGTAGCCATCACCTTCCAGGGTTGGGCCGAGGAGCTCGAACTCGGGAGACTCGAGAACGTCCCCTGGCGGATACGCGTACTCCGGCCAGCTCGGTACGGAGGTGGGCGGTGAAGTGGGTTCCTGTGACGTCGATGGGGTGGGTTCCTGTGACGTCGATGGGGTGGGTT
>REDH01000128.1 GCA_007693585.1 Deltaproteobacteria bacterium | reverse complement strand
GCGCTCATCGCAACGCGCCCCACGGGATTGCCGGCCTCGTCACGCACCGTCCCCCGCACCCGCGCGCCCGAACGCAGCTCCACGCGGAGGTCGCCGGGGCGGGCGCCGATGCGGATGGTCTGCTCCCAGGGGAGATAGCCCGCCGCCCGAACGCGCAGGAAGTAGGTGCCTCGCGGCAGGAAGTCGACCACATGCTCGCCCCCCACGACGCTCTGGTTGATGCTCAGCATGTGGAGGCTCTCCTCGGAGAAGGTGACCACGGCCTCCGGCACCGGTTCTCCGCTCGCTCCGTCGACGAGGGTGAGGCGCAGCTCGGGGGCGGAGCGCAGCGGAATCTCCATGCGCTCCGCCTCCGTCGAGGCCTCGTCGATGAGGATGCGTCCGCCGAAGCCGCTTCCCAGCCCCTGCCCCTCCGCCGTCGCGATGAAGTGGTAGGCCCCGGCGCGGAGGCCAGCGAGGCGGAAGCGACCGGTGGCGTCCGCAAGCACACTGCGCTGCGGGAAGGTTCCCGGTCCACCTACCTGGACGACGGCGCCCGGCACCGGCTCGTCCTCATGGGTGACGATGCCGAAGATATCCTGCCCTCCCTGCAGGGTGAGGCGCAGCGGCGTCGCGCGTGGGCGAACGCCGATCGCGAGCGCCGGCCCGTGGCCGTCGAGGCTCGCCTCCACGACGTACACGCTGTCCGGCATCTCCTCGAAGGCGAAGAGGCCGCCGGAGTCGGCGATCGCCTCGAAGAGCACCTCGCCGGTGGCGTCCTGCGCCGTCACGAGCGCGCCCGGGGCCGGCTCACCGGACGGGCGCAGCACCTGTCCATGAAGGGTGCGGCGCTCGCCCACCGCATCGACGGCCGCATCGGAATCGGTGCCCGCTCCCTCGGTGGGGGCCTGCGTCCGCCCGAAAGCCTGCGCCAGCTCTGCCGACCCCGAGGACTCGTGCAGGGCGTCGGGCCCATGGGAAGAGGGGCGGAGCGTGACCAGCGCCAGGACCACTGCAAGCACGGCGGCGAGCGACAGCCAGAGCCCGGTACGTTTTGCGCGGGAGAGATTCACGGTTTCATGGCTCCACGGCCCCGCAGTGCGGGGCCTCGCGAGCGTAGAGCGACGAGGCTCACGGGTCAACGCGCACCACGTTGCGCCGCATCCCGGGTCCGTGTAGGCAGGTAGGAGGGCGCCGGGTGAAGCGGAGGTTCGCATGATTGCCGTCGACGCACAACTGATCACGGAGTCGCGCTTCGGCCTCGATGGGGGCGCCATGTTCGGCATCGTGCCCAGACCCCTGTGGAGCCGAAAGGCACCACCCGACGATGCCAACCGAATCTCCATGGCCGCCAACTGCTGGCTGATCGACCTGCCGGGCCGTCGCGTGCTCTTGGACGCGGGCATGGGTACGCGATGGGCGGAGCGAGAACGCGACATCTACGCCATCCGACAGCCCGGACCCGAGCCCGCCTCGGCGCTGCGCCATCAGGGCATCGACCCGGCCACCATCACCGATGTCGTCATGACCCACCTGCACTTCGACCACGCGGGGGGCCTCGCCGGCGAAGGCCCCAAGGGCGAGACCATCCCCCTCTTCCCCGACGCGACCTGCTGGATCCAGCGGGAGAACTGGGTCTGGGCACACCACCCCTCCCAGCGGGACTCCGGTTCCTACCGACGGGAGGACTTCGCGTGGCTTGGCGGCCCCGCAGCACCGAAGCTCGAGCTGCTCGACGGGGTCTCCCGCATCCTGGACGATGCGATCGAGGTGCTCCCCATGCGCGGGCACACCCCGGGCATGCAGTGCGTTCGCGTACAGCTCCACGGGCGCACCTGGGTGCTCTGCGCGGATCTCATCCCCACCCGCGCCCACCTCCCCATCCCCTGGGTCATGGGCTACGACCTGGATCCCGTACGCTCCTGTGCGGAGAAGGACGAACTTCTCGATCAGGCGGCACGACACGACTGGATCCTCGTGCTCTCACACGAACCTGACCTCCCCTTCATCACCGTGGAACGGGACGCACGCGGCCGCCACGGCTTGGCGCTCGAAGCGGCTTCCGTCGCCGACATGCTCCACCGCCTCGCATGATCCTTTCTTCCCCCTGGCGCGCCATGCCCCGCACCGCAACCTCACCCCTTCTCCTGCTCCTCGCCCTGCTCTGCGTGCTCGCTCCGATCACCGGCGGAGAGGCTCGCGCACTCATGTCCACTGACGAGACAGGAGAGGCTTCGGCAGAGGAGAGCGCACCTGCAGACGCGGAAACCGAACAGCCGGAAACCGAACAGCCGGAAACCGAACAGCCGGAAACCGAACAGCCGGACGGGAGCGCTGCCGAAGCGGAGACCGACACACCTGACGCAGCCACATCAGCCCACGACGAGGCCGACTCCCCGGACCCAGCCACAGTACCCGACGACGAGGCGCTGCCTCCCGTCGCAGCGCCCGCGAGTGCGCTGCGACCCGCAGATCCCGCCCCGCTCCTGGCCGACGTTCGCGGACTCTCGCTGGACGCCGAGTTTCTCTCGCTGCCCGCTGCAGCCGCCGGACTCTCGCCGCAGTCCGCCGAAGCCGCGCTGACCTGGGTCCGGACCCACTTCCGGGTCGAGCCGGGGGAAGGCCATGCCCGTGGCGCCCGCGGGACCCTTTTCTCCATGGCGGGCAACCCGCTGGAGCTCTCTCTGCTCCTGGGCGCGCTCCTCACCGAGCTGCGCCAGGACTGGCGCATCGCCAGCGCATCCCTCGGATCGCGGGAGCTCGGCGCCCTCCTCCGCGTCATGAACCCGGCGGCGCGCCTGGCCGGAAGCCCCGCGGACGCAGCGCTCTACAATCCGGACGAAGATGTGAGACGCCAGAGCAGCCTGCGCACGCACTACTGGGTCGAGGTGCGCCGCGGCGGTGACTGGATCGCGCTCGACCCCTCCATCCCTGTCCTCCCCGCTGGCCAGTCTCTCGTACCCGCAGAGCGTTGGCAGACAGCCGCCGAGGTCTCCGAATCCATGGGGGCGTGGGTCACCATCCAGCTCCGCACACTCCAGGATGGCCGGCAGGGGTCCCCGCTCATCTCGCGCCGACTCCCTCTCGCATCCGTCGTCTTCCGCAACCTTGGCGTGGCATGGCATGTGGACACCGCCACCAACCAGCTCCGCGCCAAGGTCGATCTCGGAGATGAGACCGTCGCCCTCTCCGCCCT
>REDH01000116.1 GCA_007693585.1 Deltaproteobacteria bacterium | reverse complement strand
GCCCCCCGCCCCGAACACCTCCCCGCCGTCGGCCTCGCCCTCGACGACCTCGACGCCGCCCGCGCCGCCCGCGCCCGCGCCCTCCTCGCCGCCCTCCCCCCGGCCCTCGACGACGCGCCCGACGATCCCCTCACCCAGGCCCTCCACCTCGCCGACGACGCCGCCCGCGCCGCCCGCGACCTCCTCCGACACACCGCCGCCGCGCAGCACGAAGCCGCCGACCGCGCCTGGGAGGCCTTCGTCCACGCCTTCAACGCCTGGCGCGACGCCCTCGAACGCGCCCTCGCCTCGCCCCCCCTCGCCCCGCTCCTCCAGGAGGGCTGGGCCGCTACGCCGCCGGATTGAGCTGGATCACCCGCTGGAAGATCGCGTTGGCATCCTCGACGTATTCCCGCGCAATCCGCTGCCGCAACCCGTGCCACCGCCGGTTCGCCTCCAGAAACGCCTCCCCGAGACGCTCTTCCATCGCCCGACGCTCCACCGGCTCCATCGCCTCCAGCGCCTGCCGCACCGCCACCGTGTCCTCCCGCAACCCCTCGCCCTCCGCCTCCACGAACGCCGTCACCACCTCGAGCAGCTCCCCACCACCCGCCTCCAGCTCCCCCTCCACCCGATCCAGCAACGCCGTGAACCGCGCGAGCAACCGCTCCGCCGACTCCGGCAACGCCACCTCCAGCGCCGTCGCCCCCTGCCGCACATAATCCCGGCTGTCATAGTTCGGACCTCCGCAGGCCACGCCGAACAACCCGAGACACACGACGAGGACCGCGGGCACTGCACCCGGCAGGCGAGGACGAGCATTCATGAGCATGGATCTCACACGGAACGACGAGAACGCCGGCCGGCGTACACCACCGACACGGTCCGGAAGAGTGTAGCGCCGCACCACCCGGACCGCCAGCGTTCCGGCCACCACGCGGCGACCCGCAGGCCCCCACCTGCGCTGTGACGCACCCGCCCGCGCCCACCCCGCCCCAGCCCTCAGCAGGTCCCCACCGTCCGCGCAAGCTCCACCGGCGGAACGATCCGCGCGATCCCCGCAATCCGCGCCGCACCCGCCCGACGACCCTCGTGCGAGCAGAACAGCGATCGCCGCAGATCGAACTGGAACCGGCGCGCCGCCTCCCACAGCGGATGCGGATCATTCGGATCCGGCATCTCCACGATGCCCAGAAACCGCGCACCGAAGACCGGTCGCAGCGCCCGCTCCAGCATCAGCACCTCCGAATCGTCCAGACGGCGAGGCGTCACCAGCACCGCGTGATAGCCCAGGGCCGCCAGGTCACGCGCTCCCGCGGGAACCGCGGCCGCCGGGTGGCGCACTCCGTCCACCAGCTCGAAGAAAAGGGCGTGTCGATCTCTCATGGCATCCTCCTGCGCGTGCACCAGCGGCGGTGCGTCCCGTGCGTGGCCCGGGGGGACTCCCGCCGACGCACTCGCCCCCAGAGCATCGCAAGCTCCGTGCCAGCATCGGCGCGGGCTCCACAGGATTGGACAACACAAGCGCTTTCCCGGTTCCCGACCCGCGCCCGTTCACCGTTCCCCGGCAGCGAAGGCACGCTGCACACCCCAAACCATGACATGCGTGTCATGGCGGACCATCGCGCCCCCATGACACCAGCTCGGGCTCATCCCGGACGCCATGACATCAGCGTCATGGGCGAGGTTCGGCCCTCACTGTCGACCGACAAGGATCGCCGCACGGTGCAACCCCAGCACCGCCTCGCGAGGGACCACCGACCCCTGCACCGGCTCGCCGGTGCCGGTCGCCGCCACGACGCCTTCTCCCTCCACCGTCAGCGCCAGCAGCCCCAACGCCCCCGGGACCGCCGCCGCCGAAGCGCTGCCCAGGATCGCCGGAAGGCCGAGCACCGCCGTCAGGCGACCCTCCGGCGAACCGCAGGACACCGCGCCGGTCCGCTCCGTCCACGCCGAGCCGTCCCGAACGAATACCGTGCACCCGTCCGCCGAGCCCACCACGGCCACCAGCCGCCCCCCACTCGCCGGAGCAGGAACCGTCACCCCGCTCGACCCGGGCAGCGTCACCTCGCCCCCGGCCGCCACGCCGCCGACCCACGCCAGCACCATCGACTCCCCGCCGGACACCGCCGGGCCCGACACGTAGAGCTGGCCCGCGTTGTTCACCCCCGCCGCGAGCATCCGCTCCTGCTCCCCGGCCACCGGCAGCGCCGACGCATCCACGGGCGCATCGACATCGAACGCCACCGGGCGCGTCACCGCCCAGGCGTCCGTCAGCACCGACCAGTTGCCACGCGCCTGAACACGCAGGAAGGGCTTGAGCTCCACCGGACTGACCACCGGCGCCGTGGACGCGTGCACGATCTCCTCCCATCCGCTCGTCGTCCGATCGAACAGCGGACCGAAGTCCCGATTCCCGATCCGCTCTCCCGACCCGTCGAACCACGTCAGGCCCAGACGAACCCACTGGGTCCCCGGGCGCACGTCGATGCGGACCCACACATGGAACGTGTACGTCGCCCCGCCCTCCGCCTCCAGCCAGTCCTCCGACTGCAGATCCCGGTTGTCCGATACCGTGGACGTCAACCGCGCGCCCCGCTCTCCCGTCACCGCCTGGTCGGACTCCTCCACCACGAACGACGACGCCGGCGCCTTCACGAACCCCGGCGGCGGATCCGATGTCGACCAGTCCTCGAAGTCGAAGTTCACCCCGAACCCGCACACCGGAGACAGCGCGCAGCGCTCGTCCACGCAGTTGTCCGGATCCATGCAGTCGATCGCCAGGCACGCCCCGGCCAGACAGTACGCGGTCTCCCCCTCGCACAGCTCCCGCTCCTCCTCGAACGAGCACGCGCCCGTGGACGCGTCACACACCCCACTCTCCGCGTCGAAACGAACGGCCTCGTCCCCGTCGCAGGTGTCCTCGGGAGGCGTGTCGCAGACCACCCCGAAACAGCGGCCCACGCAGATCGGGAACTGCTCCACCAGCGCACAGAGCGGCTCCTCCCCCCCGCACGCCTCCCGCTCCGACGGATAGTCGCACCGACCCGTCTCCGGGTCGCACGATCCGTCCGCACCGAAGGTCACGACCTCGCTCCCCTCGCAACGCGCCGCCGGGGGATTGTCGCACACCACCCCCTCGCACCGATCCACGAATACGCACGCCAGCTCGTCCCCGCCCGGCTCCGTCGCGCACGCCTCCGTCGGCGCGCAGGACTCCGGAGCCCGAACCCGGCATCCGTCGTCATCCTCCACGCAGATCACCAGGGTCGACGCGTCCTCGCAGTACACGTCCGCAGCGCCCGGCGGACAGAGATCGCGCCCCGCACAGGGGCCCGTGACCGCAGGATCGATGCAGTCCCCATCCAGACACGCGAACCCGAACTCCGCGCAGTCCCAGCGCGTGTCCTCGGTCCACACGCACAGCCCCGTCGCCGGATCGCATCCGCTCGCGGACACGTCATGCCGCACCGCGACCGTCCCGTCGCACACGCTGGCCGGCGCCGGCGGGCAGCTCACCCCGACGCACCGGTCCGTCCCGCTCGGCTCGCCGCTCGGATCGCCGCTCGGCGCATCGCTCGGCTGACCGGTCGGCTCGCCACTCGGATCGGACCCGGGAGGCACGCAACGGCCGTCCTCGCATACCAGCCCCTCCATCGCGCAATCCAGCCGATCGATTTCCGGATACGTGCAGGGGCCCTCGGGCGAGGCACAGGTGCCGGGGCTCCCGAAGACCACGACCGCGTCGCCGTCACAGACCGGTGGTGGCGGATCCACGCAGCGCGAGGGGTCGCAGGGGACCTCGTCGGCGGGAACACACTCCCCGTCGAGGCATGCCTCTCCCCGGATCGTGCAGTCCACGGCCAGGCGCGTGTACACGCACGTCTCCGTCTCGGGATCACAGAAGGACCCGGAGAAGGAGACCCGCGTGTCCCCGTCGCACGCCGGCAACGGGGGAGCGTCGCACACCACCGATGCGCACGCCGGCTCGGGCTGGCTGATGCTGGCGTTCCCGCAGCCGATGAGCATGAGGGCCAGGGCGAGGGTCACGAGGACGCGAGCCGGAGAGAAGACGACCATTGCGGGTCCGTGGCAGGGGGGGGAGGCGGGACGTGCGCCCGCCGTGGGGGCCGGGTTCACTCGTTCGCGACACAGATCGCGTTCACTTCGTCGCACGTCTCCCCGCGGGCGGCGCAGTCGTCCACGACCACGTCCTCCGACGTGCAGGTGAACTCGGTCGTGCACACCCCCTGAGGGGCGAGCACCCGACCGCCATCACAGAACGGACCCCCGACGATGGCGCAGTCGGTGCCGACGGTGCACTGCACGCACCCTTCGCCATCCACACAGAAGCGACCATCCTCGGCGCAGTCGTCCTCGTCCAGGATATCGATGCACTCGCACGTCACGGGATCCTGCTCGATGGCCACGAGCTGGACGGAGACATCGTCCAGGCAGGTGGGCGGCCCGATGTCGAGCACCGGGCACGGCACGGGACAGGGCTCGGCCGGGTCCGCGCAGACCGGGCCGATCTCGTCGGTGTCCACACACCCCTCGCCGGGCCCACACACCGTGGCGGTGACGATCTCGAACGCGCAGACCGCGAGTTCGAGGTCGCACGTGCCTTCCACCCGCTCGATGGCCATCCCGTCGCTGCTGCAGAACCGGTCGGCCACCATGCACTGCTCATCGCCCGCGCACGCCCTTGGCTCGAACGCACATGCCGCCTCACCCTCGTCCTCGACGCAACCGCGGGCGCTGTCCGCACATTCCTCCACCACCACCCGGCTGCCCACGCACACCCCCGCCTCCACGTCGCAGCGCGCCGCATCGACCACGATGGCCGTACCGTCGCAGAAGGGCGCGCTCATGCCGATGCACTCTTCATCACCGGTACAGGGCGTCCCGCTGCCCGTCCCGCTTCCGCTGCCCGTCCCGGCCGGCACGCACGCATCGAGATCCGCGTCGCACACCTCCCCCGCGGCCGCGCAATCCTCCACCACCACGCGATCCGACGTGCACGTCCCGCTCTCCAGGTCGCAACGCCCGGCGTCCGCCACCAGCTCGTCCCCCTCGCAGAACGGCGGCGTCGCGCCCACGCAGTCGTCATTGCTCTCGCACTCCGGTTCCGTGCCACTGCCCGAACCGGCCGGGACGCACGCATCGAGCTCCGCATCGCAGACCTCCCCCGCGGCGGCGCAGTCCTCGACGGTGGAGCGGGCCGAGTCGCAGCGGCCGGCGTCCTCGTCGCAGAAGGCCACGCTCACGACGAGCGTGTCTCCTTCGCAGAACGGCGCGCTCATGCCCACGCAGTCGTCATCGCTCTCGCACTCCGGCTCCGTGCCGCTGGCGCTCTCCGGCTCGACACAGGCTGCATCCCGGCACACCAGCCCATCGTCGTCGCAGCGCACGGTCAGCGCAGCGTACTCCCATGTGCCCGCGATGCACTCCGCCACATCCGCCCACTCGACGAGGGTCCCCTCATCGGCGCAGAACGGCGCCGGCGCATCCGGGATATCCTCCTCGTCGCAGCGCAGCTCCGCCGCGCCGCCACCGCAGGCGGCGAGGAGCGCCGGGACCAGGATCGCCAGCGCGCACGCGAGCGCACGCCGAAGGGTGGGGACCGATGGGTTCCGCATCTTGTCTCGGGGTTCCGGGAGGAGTTCGTCCCGGTGCCCTCGGGCACCGGGCAGCGATGGGCCCTGCGTAGTCCATGCGACTGGCCATGGCAACGGCCAGGATCCCGGCAGCCCGGGGCTCCTCGCCCCTTACCGTGGGGCGCACACCCTCTGCTCGGGGTGACACGCATAGCCCTCGCGGCACGCCGAGTCGTCCTCGCATGCCGTCGCGCAGAACGCCATCCGCCCCTCTCTCGCGCACCGGGCCCCCTCGCCACACGCCTCGTCCGCCGTGCAGCCGAGGGCGATGCAGTATCCCCCGACGTAGCGCGTGGCGTTCCCGAAGGTGTCCACCGCCATCAGGCAGTACCGATCCAGCCCCTCTGGCGCCATGCACTCCACGTCCGCCCGGCACGGCGCGCCAATGTTGGGCTCCGCAGGCGCACGCTCGGCCGCGTTCCACGCGCAGACCCCCTCCTCCGGCCCGCCGTCGGGGATCGCAAAGCACTCGAACTCCGCCGACCGGCACTCCCGCTGCGACTGGCACCGCTGCATGCAGAAGCCCGTGCCCGACCCTGCATCCCAGTCACACCAGCCCCGCCGACCGCAGTCCTCCGACGCACGGCACGCCCGGGTGCAGTAGCCCCCCGGAACCGTCCGGTCGCACATCCCCGTGGCGCAGTCCGCATCCACCACGCACTCCTCGCCCATCCCCGCCGCCGGCGCAAGCGCCGCCGGCGCCTGCGCCGCAGGCCGCTGCACCGCCCCGCCGCACGCCGCGCCGAGCCACACCAGCCCCGCCGCCAGCAGCACCACCACCGCCCCCGACATCCGGTCCCCACGCGCCTCGTTGCCCATCGTCCACTCTCCGCTGTCCTGCGCCGCACCGCCGCCCCCCTCCGTACCACGCCCCGACGACAACGACGACCCCGGACAACGACGACCGTCGCCGAAGGCGCACCCATCGGAGGTTTGCCTCCCGCCCGAAAGCGGTGGTACGAGGGGTTCCGGCCCCGCCCGACCGCCCCTCCGGGTGATCCATGTCCGACGCTCCCATCCCCCTCGGCCCCTTCCTCGTGACCCACCGGCTGGGCGCCGGCGGCATGGGCGAGGTCTGGCACGCGCGCCACGGCGGGTCCGGAACGCCGGCCGCGATCAAGGTCATCCTCTCCGAGCAGGCGCGAGAGGCCCGATTCCGCGAGGACTTCCTGCGCGAGGTCCGGGCCGCCGCCCGGCTCGACCACCCTCACGTCATCCGCCTGCACGACTTCGGGCTCATCCCGCCGGAGTGCGCCGCGGCCAGTGAAGGCCAGCTCGTGGCCGGCAGCCCCTTCCTCGCCATGGAGGTCGCCTCGGGAAGCCTCGAGGACCTCGCCACGCCCCTGTCCGCAGCCACACTTCTGCGCGTGCTGCGAGACGTCCTGAGCGGCGTGGGACACGCCCATGCGCGCGGCGTCATCCATCGGGACCTCAAGCCCGCCAACGTCCTGATGGTGGAGGAGGGCGCTCACGCCCGCTTCGTCCTGAGCGATTTCGGGATCGCCCACGCCTCCGAGCGCCACGGTGCCGACGACGGCGACGAGTGGCTCGCGGCCACCGCGGAGAAGCCCGTGGGCACGCCGGCCTACATGGCGCCGGAGCAGCTCCACGGGCAGTGGCGGGACTTCGGCCCATGGACCGACCTCTACCAGATCGGCATCATGGCCTGGGAGCTGGCCACCGGACGACGGCCCTTCGAGGGCCGGTCCTGGCTCGAGATCGGCGTCCAGCACATCGAGAAGCCTCTTCCATCGCTGCCCCGCGACGCCTCCCTCCCCGGACCGCTCGACGCGTGGCTCGCCCGCATGTGCGCCAAGGAGCCGCATCTCCGCTTCCAGCGTGCAGCGGATGCCGCCAGCGCCCTCGACGCGCTGGCACGGCGCCTCGGCATCGCAAACCCCACTGCGCCGGTGCCCCTGTCGTCAGGCCCCGACGCCGAAGGACGCACCCTGCCCGCACGGCGGTCCTCCGCCCCCACCCTGCACCTCGGCGCGACCGCAGACACCCGGCCGACGCCGGAGGCGGACGCTGCCCTGCCACCGGACTGCGGCGCCGAAGGAGCACCTGCCACGGCCAGCCTCCTCGCCGGAGCCGGCGCCGGACTCTTCGGGCTGCGGTGCCTGCCCCTTGTCGATCGCGAGGACATCCGCGCAACGCTCGATGCCGCCTTCGAGGCCACCCGCCGGGACGAGGGACCGCAGCTCGTCCTTCTCGAGGGGGGCCCTGGCACCGGCAAGTCGCGCATTGCCCAGTGGCTGACGGAGCAGGTCCACGAATCGGGCCGGGGGACCCCCATGCGCGCCGTTCATCAGCAGGGTCGCGGCCCCAGCCATGGCCTGCCGCGCATGCTGGCAAACTACTGCCGGGCGCTGGGGCTCGACACCGAGCGCCTCCGCCAGCGCATCGGCACCCTCCTCGCCCGGCATGCGGTGGTCGACCAGTGGGAACGGGATGGACTGACCGCACTTCTCGGAGACGCCAGCGCCCCGGAGACGAACACAACACCCTCCCGCTCCCGGCCCGCCGAGCAGCGCGAGCAGCACGCCCTGATCCGGCGGTTCCTGCACCGCATCGCCACTGTACGCCCTGTGGTTCTCTGGCTCGACGACCTCCACTTCGGGCCGGACACCATGGACTTCCTCGAGTTCGTGCTCCAGCCGACGCCCGGGTCGCCGCTGCGCCTGCTCGCGGTCGCCACGGTGCGCACCGACGAGCTCGAGCGGCTGCCCCTGCACGACGCACAGATCCGAACCCTGCGCGCGCTCGAGGCCACCACCTCCGTCACGGTGGGTCCGCTGAAGCCCGACGATCAGGGCGTGCTCGTCGATCGACTGCTCGGCCTCGACCCCGAGCTCGCGCGGGAGGTCTGCGCCCGGAGTGCGGGCAACCCCCTCTTCGCCGTCCAGCTCGTCGGCGACTGGGTCGCCCGCGAGGTGCTCGAACCCACGACGACAGGGTTCCGCGTTCGGGACGCGGACCGCCGCGACCTCCCCGACGACCTCCACGGGCTCTGGAACCGTCGCATCGAGCAGATCCTCGGCCCCCTCGGCCCCGGCGCGCTCCACCTCTTCGAGCTCGCGGCGGCGCTGGGCCTCGCCATCGACCTCCGCGAGCTCCGCGCCGCGCTCGTCGAGCGCCAGGGGGTGCTGCATCCCGCCGCACGCGACGCCATGGCCTCGGCAGGTCTTCTCCACCTCCACGACCAGGGCTGGCAGTTTGCCCACCCCCTCCTGCGGGACAGCTTCGAGCGACGCTCCAGGGAGGCGGGGCGGTGGGCGGACATCCAGCGCGCCTGCGCCCGGGCCCTCGAAAGGGCCCACGCGGCCGGCACGCCCGGCGTCGCCGCCCGCAGGGCCCACCACCTGCTCGCCGCCGGCCAGCCCCGCGCCGCCATCCCGCTGCTCGTCGAAGCCACCGAGGAGGCCATCGGGACGGTGCATCTTCCCCTCGCCCGCGACCTGCTGCTGCATCTGGACGCCGGCCTCGACGCCGTGCACGCTCCGAAGGACGACCCGGACCGAGGCACGGCGCTGCTCCTCCACGCCGACGTGCACCGGCTCGCCGGCGACTTCACGGGAGCCGGCGCGCTGATCGCGCGGGTCCTCGATGAGCCGGCCGCCTCCGGCTGGCAGCCCGTGCGCGGCCGCGCGCTCGTCCTGATGGCCAACGTGGCCCGCCAGGGCGGCCGCACCGAGGAAGCCATCGCCCATGCCCGCGAAGCGCGGACCCTGTTCGTGGCCCCGGACGAGGAGGACGGGCTGGCCCGCGCGGAGCTCGCCGAGGCCATCGCCCACCGGGTGCTCGGCAACACCGCCGAGGCGGCCACGCTCTACCGGTCCGCGATGCAGCGGTTCGCTCGCCACCGCAACCGCCTCAGCGAGGCCCACTGCCTGCTCGGGCTGGGTCACCTCGCGCGGCACCGTGGGGCCCTCGCCGAGGCCACCCGGCACTACGAGCGGGCCGGAAGGGTGTTCGCGGACGAGAATGCCCTGCTTCACCAGGCGCACTGCATCAACGGACTGGCGGAGGTCGCCCGCTTCGAGGGCCACCTGGACGACGCCGCGGACGGCTACCGCAAGGCCCTCGGCATCCTCGAGGCGCTCGGTGTCCGCAGCGCCAGCATCCTCGGCATCAACCTGGCCATCGTCGAGCTGCTCCGGGGCTCCGCCGAGGAGGCGAGGGTCCGCTTCGACGCGTTGCTGGCCGCGATACGCGGGAGCGGCCAGCACTCTCTTCTCCCCTTCGTCCATGCGGGCCTTCTGGCATGCCTCGCGTCGGGCGACGACGAGGACGCCATCCGGACGCAGCTCGCCCTGACCGGGGACCAGCTCGACGCGTCTCAGGCGGTGGACCGTGACCTCGCGCTCCTTCTCGAGGAGGCCGCGCACCGGCTGCGGGAGCGGGGGAGGCCGGCGCTGGCCGACGGAGCCGCCGCCCACGCCGCACGCCAACGGGCGGCCCTCGCACCCGGCCGACCGCGCTGACCGGCCCTCACTGGACGTCGAACTCGACCGGCACCGCCTCGGCGCGGGCGTCGGGCTGGTAGTACAGCCAGACGGCCGAGGACGGGGCGGTGGCCCGCACGGCGAGGGTGGCCTGCATGCGGTAGTCGAAGGTCAGGGTGGACCCCGGATCGAGCCCGTAGACGTAGACCGTGAGCTGCCGCCCCCGGCGTTCCGTCCGGGTGATGGGGATCGACGGGTCGTCGATCAGCGGGCGGAAGTCCCCGGTCAGGACATCGAAGCCCGGCGGGATGCCGAGGTCGAGCATGATCATGTCCTGCCGGTCCACGGAACGGTTGTGGACGGTGACGGTGACGGTGACCTGCTCGTCGACCTCGAGGCGGGTTCGATCGTACTCCACGTCGATGGTGAGCGGAGACTCCGGCGGGGTGGAGTCGGCGAGGTCCCAGGGGATCCAGTAGCGCCCGACGATCTGGAAGAGGAGATCCCCCTCGCCCTCGAAGGTGAGCGTGATGTCGTTGTCGCCGGTCAGGACGCGATCGGTCAGGTCGACCTGCCGCATGAGGTCGGCGTTGGAGGCGTCGACCTGAAACGTCTCCACGAGGGTATCCTCATGGTAGACGCGGAGGGTGCCCTCGGCGTCCCCGGTGGAGCGCAGCAGCTGCTCGATGAAGAGCCGCAGGGTGAGGATGGTGGCCTGGGTGGACGACCAGTTGCCGAAGCTGTCCTTGTTGGCGAGCAGGAAGTTGATCCCGCCCTCGACGGTCTGGGGAGCGAAGCCGGCGCGCACGTACGCCTGCAGGGCGAGTGCGGTGACCTCCATGCGCATGGCGTTTCCACCGCTGTAGTAGAGCGACTGGCTGTCCGAGTCCCAGAAGTAGCGAACACCGGTGTCGGCCTCCTCGGACTCCTTCATGGCCTCGAGCCGCTCGAGCAGGCTGTGGCCGGTGGCGTCCGCCGTGTCGGCCGCGAGGAACGCGTTGGCGGCCATGGCGAGGGAGTAGGCGTCATCGAGCGAGCCCACCTGGCCGCGGAGCCAGGCGAGGGCGCGGGTGGACGCGGTGGTCTCGCCGGACTCCGCCATGGCGTAGGCGATGTAGGCGGTGGCGCGTGCGTCGCTGTCCCGGAAGCTGTTGGTCGCGCCCTCGTGGATGCCCTCGGGTGCTGCGCGCCACCGGCCGTCGCCCTCCTGCTGGCTGGCGAGCCACGCCTGGGTGCGGGTGATGACCGCCTCATCGACGGGGAAGACGGCGCGCATGTCATGGAACTGCAGGAGCCCGTAGGCGGAGAGGATGCGGTGGGCGGGGTCGTTGCCGAACCACTCGAAGCCGCCCCCCGGGACCTCGTAGCTGACGAGCCGCTGGTACCCCTGTGCGAGGAGCTCGGTGGCCCGCAGCTCGAGCTCGGGCGTGCCGGTCCCCGTCTCCTGCAGATACCGCAGCACGAGCAGGTTGGGGTAGCTCACGGAGCTTGTCTGCTCGAAGCAGCCGCTCGGCACCCGGAGCAGGCTCTCCAGGCCCTCGACGACCTGGGCGAAGAGGCCCGGGTAGATCTTCACGAAGAGCTGCGAGGCATCGGCGATCGCCTCCTCCGGGACGTGGATGGTCCGCGAGACGCTCTCCCCGATCCGGTCGGAGACCGTGGGCTCCACGAGCAGCCCGTCGGGGACGACGTCGACCACGCGGCGGACGGCGTCGCTCATCTCGGAGCCGAGCGCCGTGACCTGGAATGCGTGCCGGCCGGGGCGCTCCACCTGCACGTCGAAGGTCCGCACGGTGACCTCCCCCGGCTCCAGGTCCACCCGGAGGGTGGAGGGCCCGTGGAGGGTGTACCAGTCGCCGGAGGCGGTCTCGTCGACCCGCAGCTCCACCGTCTGGGCCGTCTCGAGGTAGTTGAACAGGGCCACGGGGACCTGCACCCGGTCGTTCATCGTGAGGGTCAGGGGGAACTGGATGTCCACGAAGAAGGGCTGGAACACCCGGAGCCCTGCGGTGCCGCTGCCGAGCATGCCGTCGAGGGAGCTCGCCATGCCGGTCATGCGCCAGGTCGTGATGTTGTCCGCGAGCGGCACGGTGAGCTGTGCACGCCCGTCGTTGTCCGTGATGAGGTCGGGACGCACGAGCAGGGTCTCCGGGAAGAAGCTCCGCACCCGCGGCGCATCGCCACGGTCGTCGCCTCCGCCACCTCCCGGAGGAGAGGGGGCCGGGTCCGCGCCGGTGTCGACGGGCTCCCCGCCCGCGAAGTCCTCCTCGGGCCAGCCGCGGTTGGGGGCGAGGGACCACAGGTCCACGCGGCGTTCGAGATCCCAGGCCGTGCCGAAGGACTCGTCGATCCCGGCACTGACCAGCCGGACGCCACGCACCCACGTGTTGTCCCCCTCCACGGTCACCTCGAGCGCTCGGCCCCACGGGTCCGCATCGAACCGGGTCAGTCCGATGAGAATCTCGAGTCGCTCGGGGTCGCTCTCGAGCTCCCAGGCGTTGTCCACCGACGCCTCCACGCGCTCCCGGAGCCGCTCGACCGCCGTGTCGAACGCGGACTGGGCGAGGGCACGGGAGCTCGCGAGGGCGGCCGCATCCGCGGCGGGAAGCGGCTGGACCACCTCGCCGGCGATCGGCGGATCGGTGGCGGCCATCACCACGCTGGCCATGGTCTGCCGCTCGCGGTCCTCGACCTCGCCCGCGGCCAGCACGCGCTCGAACGACCAGCCGTAGAGGGTGTACTGCGGCTGCAGCAGCGCCTCCTCCAGCTCGAAGTAGACCCGCTCGAGCCCCGGTCGCATGTCCTGCAGGGCGAAGACCGCCTCGTCGACGATGTTCAGACCGAGGGCGGCCACGACGGGGGTGCCCTTGGCGTCGGTGACGCGGACGGTGACCTCGGCCTCCTCGCCGGGCCGGTATTCGTCCCGGTCGCTGTCCCACTCGAGGCGCAGGTCCGAGGCGCCCTCCACGTAGAGGAGCCGCTGGCCCCGGACGATGCGCGCGTCGTCCGTCACCGTGTAGATGTCCAGACGCAGCGGGCCGGTGAAGTCGTCCGACAGGTCGAAGCCGAACCCGCCGGCACCGTCGACGACGTCGAAGGCGTCCTGCAGCACGAGTTGGCCTTCGCGCAGCACGTCGATGAACGCGCGGCCGGTGATCTGGCGGATGGTGCGCACGTCGACCTCGACGCGGTCACCGACCCGATACAGGGCCTGGTCGGTGAGCACGGCGAACTCCGGCGTCCCCTCGTCGGCGCCGGAGAGCCGGAAGGTGCGCTGAGCCGTGGCGTTGCCCACGGTGCTGTGCACGGTGATGTCGCCCGTGAAGGCCTCCGCGGGGAGCAGGAGCTCGGCGAAGCCCATGGTGTCGGTCTCGACGTCGACCTCGTCCCCGGCGAAGCGCACGGTGCTCGACGCGGCCACCGGACGCCCGTCCGGGCGGCGGGTGAGCAGGTAGACGAGGTTGTCCTGGCCGCCGAGCACCGTCGTGGCAGGAATGAGCTGCTGGAGCACGGCGTGCTCGCTCACCACCAGGTTGCGGGTCAGGGTCTCCGTGTGCTCGGTGCGGTCGGTGACCTCGACGTCCACGCGGAGGAAGGCGTTGCCCTCGTTGAGCTCCTGGCCCACGAGGAACCGGGGCACCTCGATCTCCACCCGGCCGAGACCATCGGCGTCGAGCACGGTTTCGACGGGGTCGAGGGGGGTGAAGCCCACGTCGAACGCCCACGGCTGCACCACGGCGATCCCGCCCTCGACGGGCTGGCCGAAGAAGTACTGGGCGTCGATGTCGAGCACCGCGGTATCTCCGGGCCCGTAGAACTCCCGGTCGGGGCGGAGGGAGACCCGGAAGCGGGGGAGCTGGTAGCGCTCGACGCGCACCGTGCGCTCGGTGGCCTCGCCGTCGACGATGGCGCGCAGGGTCCAGGTGCCCTCGTTGAGTTCGCTGGCCAGGGGGAGTTCCATCCACCCGGCGCCGAACTGGTTGGTCTCCGTCTCCTGGCGGAACACGCGGTTGCCGCGGGCGTCCTCGGCCTCGAACACGAGGCTGCGTCCGGCGGCGGGCCGCAGCAGCGGGCGCGAGAGGGCGAGGGCGCGCAGGTGGATGCGCTGGCCGGGCTGGTAGACGGGCTTGTCGGTGGTGAGCATGACCCGCTGGTCGCGCGACACCCGGAACGGGCTCTCCATGGCGTGCACCGTGCCCTCGACCTCCACCTCGGCGATGACCAGCCAGTCCCCGAGGAGCACGTCCGGATCGTCGCCGGACTTGAGCCCCTCCTCGCCGACCACCCCGGCCCGCGGGATCAGCCCCTCCTCGCCCACGACGGCGGTGAGCGGCAGGGAGAATGCGCCCACGGCGTCGGTGCGGCCGGTGCTCAGATCGACGATGGTTCCGCCGGGGTGCCGGAGCCGGATGGTGACCGGCGCGTCGGCGACCGGCGCGCCGGTGTGGGGGTCTCGGGCCAGAAGCCGGATCGCGGTGCGGCCGCCCAGGGGGACATCCCCCGCGTTGAAGAGGGTGAGGTCCGCCTTGCGCCAGATTCGGTAGAGGGAGACCCGCCCCTGCAGGCGGTCCTCCCCGCTCTCCACCTGCCAGCGGAGGCGGTGCGCGCCGAGAACGCCGGCATTGCCGATGCCGGTGGGGAGCGCGTCGAAGGCCGGCAGCGACACTTCGAGGCGCGTCTCGCCCGGCGCGGCCGTGACGGCAGCGCCGCCGGTGGCCAGGGTCTCGCCATCCGGCCCGAGCACCGAGAGCGTCAGCAGGCCCTCGCGGGTCCGACTGGCGTCGTTGGTGACCGAGAAGTCCACTCGCAACGTGTCGTCGTCACGCCAGGCCAGGAAGCGCCCCTCGTCGATCCGCAGGGGACCGGACTCGAGCTGCTCGTCGCTGCCGGAGCCCCCGCCCAGGGTTCCGGTCGGGGTCGAGGAGCATCCGGGGCCAGCGAAGAACGCCGCGACGAGCAGGCTGGCGAAGAGCGGAAGACGGGTCGCTGGTGAAGAACGGGGGTGAATCATCGTCTGACTCTCTCGTGGGGTTCGCGGGCTGGGTGCGCTGCGGCTCACACCGGACGTGGTTCACCGGTGTAGCAGGATCGATGCCAGAATCCTGTAGCGACCACGAACAGCGGTCCGCCGCTGTCGGGGAGAGGGCGCGCATGCAGGCGCGAACCTTCGTGAGCGCGGGGGATGCGCGGGCACGTGCGTGCTGGCGAAACCCGTCGTGGACCGAGGAGTCTGCTGCCTTCGAGCGCGATGAGCGCGACCGTGCGAGCGCCTCGCGCGACATCGCCACCGGATTCGCGGACCGCACCCTCAGAAATCCGAGACGGACCGCGCGACGTTCATCCCGGGATCTCGACGCAGT
>REDH01000009.1 GCA_007693585.1 Deltaproteobacteria bacterium | reverse complement strand
CCGGCACGTAGCGTGCCGAAACGTGGCACATACTGCGCCGTGGTGACGATCCCTCCGCTCCTCCACGCCCGCAGAGCCCACGAGCACCCATGGCCTCCATCCCGAGATCCATCCTCACCGCCCTCCGACATCGGCACATCGATGCGGCCCGGGAGGCCCTCGCCGACTGGCTCGCGAAAACACCGGCCCCCGCCGACCCACTCTCCGCCGCCAGGGTCGCTCAACAGGTCGGCCTCCTCGCTCAGGCCGAGAACCTGCTCTCCCGCGCCCTCGAACACACCCCCTGGGACGAGGCGCTCCGGTGCGAGCTCGCCGCACTCCTCGAAGACCTCGGACGAGACGAGGACGCCGAAACCCTGCGCAACACCAACACGACCCCTCAGGTGACCCCGCCTCCCGACCGCGACACGGAGATCGGTCCGCGCTCCCCCGAACCCCCACCGCCCAACCCCGGCGCGGCCATCCCCAACCACGACGACATCGACCTCGTCCGCCTCCACCAGCTCCTCGGCGGGCGCGAGGACGTCCACGCCAGACAATGGATCGACCCCGACCGCGGCACCGGATACGCACCCATCCGAAAACCCCTCACCCCCGACCTCCTGCGCGCACACCTCCACGGGTCCGCCACCCTCGGTGTCTACCCCATCCGCCTCGATGGCACCGTCACCTTCATCGCCCTCGACCTCGACATCGGAAAGCGCGCCCTCGAACAGGCCGCAGGACAGCGGGACGCCACCCGGCACCTCCGACAACTCGTCCACGAAGAGGGACTTCGCCTGCGCGCCAGCGCCGAAGCGCTCGGCGTGCCCGGAATCCTCTTCGACAGCGGCTACAAGGGAAGGCACCTCTGGATCCTGCTCCGCGAACCCCTCCCCGCAGCACTCGCACACCGCTTCGGAAACGCCCTCGCCAACCACCTCGCGCCCACCGCACCGGAACTCTTCCTCGAAGTCTTCCCCCGGCAGGCGCAACTCCGCGGAAAGGCCCTCGGAAACCTCATCAAGATCCCCCTCGGCATCCACCTGCAGACCGGCCGGCGCGCCTGCCTCCTCGACGACGACGGACAACCCGTCGACAACCCCTTCCCCATCCTCCATCAGGCCCCGAGACTCGACCGAGAGACCCTCCTCGACCTCTTCGCCGCCCTCGGAAACCCCACCCCCCGACGCCTGCACGGCGACGAGCCGCAACACACCGAAGCTCCTCCAGGACCCGGCGTCCGCCCACCACCACCACCCGCACCCTTCACCGAATCCGACTTCGAAACGCGCCCCGCCCTCGCCGCGCTCCTGCGCGGCTGCGCCGTGCTCGACACCCTCGTCCGACGCGGACTCGAGGAGCGACGCCTCGACCACCCCGAACGCATCGTGCTGCGACACGCCATGGGACACCTCCCCGACGGCATCGACGCCGTGAACTACGTCTTCCGCAGATGCCCCGAGATTCCCCCCGACGCCCTCCTCGGCAAACGCCTCGCCGGCAGTCCCATCTCCTGCGCCCGCGTCCGGCAACGCGTCCCCAACGTGTCCTCCAGCGTCCCCTGCAACTGCGCCTTCCCCAACCACCCGGACCAGTACCCCTCCCCCGTCCTCCACGCCCACGGCATCCCCCCGCACGCACCCGGAACACCCCCACTGGACACCGAGGCCATCGCCCGCTCCTGGGTCGCCCTCCAGGAAAGACACCATCGCATCGAAGCCGAGCTCGCCGGGCAAAGACAACGCTTCATCCAGACCCTCGAAGCACTCCCCGACCAGCGACTGCGCGTCGCCGGCGGCACATGGGAGCTCGTCCGCCAGCAAGGACTCCCCGTCCTCCAGTGGACCCCCGACATCGGACCCGAACCGGAGGAACCATGAGCCTGCTCGCCATCCAGCAACAGGGCGCCGTCATCGCCGTCCGAAACCAGGCCCTCGCCGTCCAGCTCGGCAGCCGCACCGTACAGCAGGTCCGCGCCGAAGACCTCCAGGAAGTCCACCTCTACGGCGCCATCGAACTCACCGCAGCAGCACGACGACTCCTCGTCCGACGCGGCGTCGACGTCCTCTTCTTCTCCCGCGCAGGCACCTTCGAAGCCCGACTCGTCGGCGCCGAAAGCAGCCAGGGCGAACGACGACTCGCCCAGTTCCGAGCCCTCTCCGACCCAACCCTCGCCCGCTCGCTCGCGCGCAGCTTCGTCGCAGGAAAGATCCGGAACCAGCGCACCGTCCTGCGCGCAGCACAACGACACCGACAGGACCACCGCCTCGCCACCGCACTCGCCGCCATGCGCCAGACCCTCCGCGTCGTGGAAGACGAGAACCCGCCCGACATCGACGCCCTCCGCGGACACGAAGGCCTCGCAGCACGCACCTACTTCGCCGCACTCCCCGCCGCCATCGACCCCCCGGAATTCACCTTCGCCGGACGCTCCCGACGGCCACCACGTGACCCCTTCAACGCCTGCCTCTCCTTCGCCTACACCCTCCTCCTCAGACGCATCGAATCCGCCGTCCGCTCCGCAGGACTCGACCCCCACCTCGGCGCCCTCCACGCCCCCGGACGAGGAAAACCCTCCCTCGCCCTCGACCTCATGGAAGAGTTCCGACCCGCACTCGTCGACCGACTCGTGCTCCGACTCGTCAACCGACGCCAGCTCGCCCCCCACGACTTCGTGGACCCAGGCGTCCTCCCCGAAGACATCGGCGCCCCGCCCGACGAACACGCCGATACCCCGCCAGACCCCAGACCCGCCGTCTACCTCGGCCCCCAGGGACGAGCCATCCTCCTGCGCGAATTCCACGGCGACCTCCGACGGCTCGTCAGCGTCGAAGGCCTCGAGGCGCGACAGACCATCGCCGCCATCCTCCAGCGCCAGGCCATGCAGGTCGCCCACGTCGTCGAAGGACGACAGCACGACTACACCCCCTACCTCATCCGCTGATCCCCTCTCTTCCCCCACCAGCCCCGCACCATGGTCATCCTGCTCTGCTACGACGTCGTCGAGGACCGCCGCCGAACACGCCTGCACAACCACCTCCGGCAGTGGCTCGAACCCGTCCAGAAAAGTGTCTTCGAAGGACGCATCCGCCCGGACCGCCTCGGTGAACTCCTCTCCCTCGTCGAAGGCATCATCGACCACGACACCGACTCCGTCCGCATCTACCCCCTCTGTGCCGGATGCCGCCCCCTCACCCATCACATCGGTGTCGCGGAGCCGGTC
>REDH01000010.1 GCA_007693585.1 Deltaproteobacteria bacterium | reverse complement strand
CCACCGGACGCCGGGATGCCTCGAGGAAGTGCGTGGCTCGCTCGCCGCCGTGCCGGAGGTGGACGGCGTCCGCAACCCGTCCGAGCGCGAGGCGCTGGCGCGCGTCGTGCGCGAGACCCTCCGCCTCTGACCCATCGTGACGGAGGTGCTGCGCACCCTCAAGCAGCCGCTGACGCTCGGGGAGTGGCATCTGCCCGAGGGGCACTCCGTGGCGGTGGCCACGGCCCTGATTCACGCGGACCCGGAGCTGTATCCGGAGCCCCACGCCTTCCGGCCGGACCGGTTCCGCTCCTTCCAGCCCCGCCCCTGGGAGTATCTGCCGTTCGGCGGCGGGATCCGCCGCTGCATCGGCGCCGCCTTCGCCACCCACGAGATGCAGCAGGTGCTCGGCGTGCTGCTCGACGGCCTCGACGTGACGCTCGCCTCTCCCCACCCCGCGACGCCCGTACGCCGCAGCATCACCATGGCCCCGTCCGAAGGCGTACGCGCCCGCTGCGCGCTGCGCGCGCAGGCCGATCGTGGGACCGTCGCGCAGGGAGGCGGCAGGGAGGCGTGAAGGACCCGTCCTCACGGGTTCCCCCGCGTTGCCCCGGCCCATCCCCTGTCCTCGCAGGCCGCCCCCCCACCTTGCCGCCCTTCTCCCGCCGAGCTCCCTTCCCCTGGGTCGTACGCCACGGTCCCGCCTCACGACACCGACCGATGCTCCTCGGCGCCACAGCCCCACCGCGCTACCCCATCGGACACGCCGATTGCGCGAACCTGCGGCGCAGCGGCCTCACCTACGTCGACAAGACCCTCTGGGTCGCCGACGTCCTCGACGGCAGCGCACAGGTCCTGGAAGTCCGGCGACGCAGGTGTCGTCTCCGCAGCACCTGCCGGCCGTCAACGCTGCGAGCAAGCAGCGCACGCCGACCGTCAACGCTGCGAGACGCCGCCCCCAGCCGCGGGGCCACGTCCCGCGGCTGCTCCCATCCAGCAGCCCACCCCAGCTCAATCCAGAAAAAGCCTCCGCATCGGCTACTTGCAAACCCCTCCGCAACTTTCTGCGCAACGCTTCGGCCCAAAACGCCGATTACGGGGTGGCAGGGAAGTCCTGCCGCAACCCCACAGCGGAGGCCCAAATGCTCAAGGACGCAGAAGCGAAAGAAATACTCGGCACCCCGGAGTTCATGCGCGACATGATCCGCTCCTGGGTCGCCCTCCCGTGGGCGCCGCACGTCGACGTCGTCGACATGCAACGGCTGCCCTCCGCCTCGATCAGTCGCGTGCAGGACGCAAAGGGCGCGCTGACCCAGCGCTATGGCGACATCGCCTGGATGGTCCGGGTCCGCGACCCCACCGGCGACGCCAGCCCGAACACCCCGAACGCGGCCGGCCCGTGCCCCGCCCAGGTGCTCGTCCTCGTCGAGGCCCAGGAGAAGGCCCTGCGGACCATGCCCCAACGGATGCTCGAATACGTGACCCTCGCCATGGGGCGAAGACTCGAGCGCGAGGACCTCGTCGACCCCATCGTGCCCGTGGTCGTCTACACCGGCATCCGCCGGTGGACCGCCCCCAAGTCGACCGTGGAGCTGATTCGAAACCCGGACCTCGTCCCCCAGGACCAGCTCCCGCGCATGCGCTACACCCTCCTCGACCTGGGCCAGCTCCCGCTGCCCGACCCGGAAAACACCGCCCGCCAGAACCTCGCCACCGAGGTCGTGCGCGCGCTCACACGAACGCCGGCGGCCGAGCTGACAACGGTGCTCAGCCGCATTATGATCCAGTCGGCGGAACGCGGTGAGAGCCGCGCCGCAGACGCCATCGCCGGTTGCCTGGCCCTCGCGCTCGCGCGGCGCCACAGACACGCACCCCGCAAGATCAAGGTGGACTCCATGGAAGCACTCGTGTCGGAAGCCGAAGAGTGGAACTACCCTCCCGGAGCCGGAGACCTCCAGCGCCTCCTGCAGGAGGAAAGAGAGCTGCGACAGCAGGAGCAGCTGCGACAGCAGGAGCTGTTGCGACAGCAGGAGCACCTGCGGCGCAAGTTCCTCGTCGACACCCTCTGCAGGATCGACGCCAGCATCGCCGCCGAGGCCCTCTCCCACCTCTCCATCGCCGACCTCGAACAACGCCTCACCGAACGACTCGGCGGTTGAACACGCCGCAAGCTGTTCCGTCGGGCGGTGCAGTGAAGGGTGAGAGAGATCCGCTCAGCCTCCCCGCACTACGCCCCCACCCCACCACGCGGGCGTAGCCGCGGGGCCATGCCCCGCGGCTCCCCATCCAGCACCCCACCCCAACACCACCCCGAAACAGCCTCCGCATCCGCTACTTGCGAACCCCTCCGCAACTTTCTGCGCAACGCTTCGGCCCAAAACGCCGATTACGGGGTGGCAGGGAAGTCCTGCCGCAACCCCACAGCGGAGGCCCAAATGCTCAAGGACGCAGAAGCGAAAGAAATACTCGGCACCCCGGAGTTCATGCGCGACATGATCCGCTCCTGGGTCGCCCTCCCGTGGGCGCCGCACGTCGACGTCGTCGACATGCAACGGCTGCCCTCCGCCTCGATCAGTCGCGTGCAGGACGCAAAGGGCGCGCTGACCCAGCGCTATGGCGACATCGCCTGGATGGTCCGGGTCCGCGACCCCACCGGCGACGCCAGCCCGAACACCCCGAACGCGGCCGGCCCGTGCCCCGCCCAGGTGCTCGTCCTCGTCGAGGCCCAGGAGAAGGCCCTGCGGACCATGCCCCAACGGATGCTCGAATACGTGACCCTCGCCATGGGGCGAAGACTCGAGCGCGAGGACCTCGTCGACCCCATCGTGCCCGTGGTCGTCTACACCGGCATCCGCCGGTGGACCGCCCCCAAGTCGACCGTGGAGCTGATTCGAAACCCGGACCTCGTCCCCCAGGACCAGCTCCCGCGCATGCGCTACACCCTCCTCGACCTGGGCCAGCTCCCGCTGCCCGACCCGGAAAACACCGCCCGCCAGAACCTCGCCACCGAGGTCGTGCGCGCGCTCACACGAACGCCGGCGGCCGAGCTGACAACGGTGCTCAGCCGCATTATGATCCAGTCGGCGGAACGCGGTGAGAGCCGCGCCGCAGACGCCATCGCCGGTTGCCTGGCCCTCGCGCTCGCGCGGCGCCACAGACACGCACCCCGCAAGATCAAGGTGGACTCCATGGAAGCACTCGTGTCGGAAGCCGAAGAGTGGAACTACCCTCCCGGAGCCGGAGACCTCCAGCGCCTCCTG
>REDH01000079.1 GCA_007693585.1 Deltaproteobacteria bacterium | reverse complement strand
CCGCCGTGCAGCACCGCCCGCCGCCGTGCAGCATCGTCCGCCTGCTGGAGGAAGGGACTGACCGACCCTGCAACCGAGGGGCGGCGCGGATGCTCGCCGTGCGTGCACGGGCGCATGGCAGGGACAGCCCGAGCGAGGAGGAGGACCACCTGGGCCGCGAGCATGGACGATACGGCCCTTGTCAGTCGGCATGAGGTCGGACAGGGTGCGCTCGTGAGTGGCAAGGAGGAGTTTCCGGGGGAGGAGGGCGTCACGCCATCCGGGGCGGGCGCCACAGGGCCCCTGCAGAGGTGAGGTCGAATCGGGGAGGTCATCGATGATCACGGTTACGGCGGGACCGAGGGAGACTGTATCCAGGCGGTTTCGTGGACACCGACAGGCTCTCCGTCCGTTGCACCGTGCGCTGCGCCGGTCGTCGGCGATCCTGTTGTCGCTGGTCGTGGCGGGCCTGTTCGGCTGTGGTGGCGATGGTGTTGAGGAGAGCTCAGCCACCTGGGGCCCGGGTACCGGGGAGCGGGACCCCTCCACCGGGCCCGGAGCCGGAACGCGGAGCAGGGGCGATGGCGGCTGCTGGCTGGGAGCGGGAGCAGGAGTCTGTCCCGAACAGCCGGTCGGAGCGCTGGCGCAGGACTGTGCGCACGGCGTCTCGGCGACATCGCTGTTCCGAACCGGAACGGGGGTCTGCTCCCCGGGAGAGCCGGCAGCCACGGAGCCGGGGGGCGCCTGGCTACGCGGAGCGCAGGCGCTGGACTGCCCGGCGGGGCTGCTCCACGAGGGTGCTCCCTTCGCTGCGCACGAAGGCATCTGTGCGCCGGATGTGGCGGATGTGGCCAGCCAACTTCATGGAGATTGCGCCGAAGGGGAGCTGCTGGATGTGCGAACCGGGGAGTGCCGCGGCATGGGGAGCCCGTGCCCGGATGGTGAGGAGTCCTGGCCAGCAGAGCGGGACCTCCGCGAGTGGGTGGCGAACGCCGCGCTGCGGGACGGACCCATCCTGTACGTTCATGCGGGCGGTGACGACGAGGCGGACGGAAGCCGCGACAGCCCACTGCGGACGATGGCGGCGGCGATCGGCCGGTTGCCCGATGGGGGCATCGTTGCGCTGGGTGCCGGGTTGTACGAGGGCGCCCTGCAGCTGGACAGGCCTCTCGCGCTTCTGGGGGCTTGCGTGGCGTCGACCGTCCTTCGCGGGGGCCCGGGAGCCCCTGTCGTGCGGGCGGAAGAGCAGGGCCCGATGCAGCTCATGAACCTCTCGATCGAGGGCGGATCCGGCGGGGTGCGGGGTGCCGTGCCCGGCCTCGACGTCCATCTCGAGGCGGTCAGCATCCGGGGCACCGATGGCCACGCCGTTCAGCTCGCGGGGTCAAGAGCCGTTCTCAGGGACATCCGGATTCGCGACGTGCAGAGCTCGGGGGCGTTCAGCGGTGCCGTGCTCTACGCCTACGGGTCGGTTGCGGTGCACATCGACGGTCTCGACGCCCGGCGCGTTCCCTACGGCATCGAGCTCACCAACCGGGCCACTCTCGATGGGGATGGTATCCTTCTGCACGAGACGCTCGCCAGCCAGATCGATCGCTACGAGGGGGTGGCTCTGGTCGTGTACGGAGAAGCGCGCTTCCGGGGGCGCGGCATGGTCTTCTCGGACGTCCGCACGGCCGCCCTCCGTGCCTTCGGGGACGCGGATGTCGAGCTCGAGGACCTGCGGGCCTCCGGGGTCAGGGCCTGGGATGCGCCGGACGCCGCAGCCGCGTTTGCAAATCTTCAGGGTCGGGCGCGTGTCGCGATTCGTCGCGCCCGGGTACGCCAGACCGAGAACGCTGGTGTGTTCGCCAGCGAAGACAGTGGGCTGGTCATGGAGGACGTCCGGATGGAGGACACCCGCCCGCTCGCGCGCGACGACAGCTTCGGTGTCGGGTTTTTCCTGACGGGACGCTCGGTCGTGGAAGCGAGCCGCACGATGATCGAAGGCGCCCACGGTGCCGGTGTGCTGGCTGTGGGTGGATCTCGTGTCACGCTCCGGGAGGTCGGGGTCCGCCATGTCGCCGTTCAGCGTTCCGATGGCGCGGCAGGGTTCGGAGTGCAATTGTCCGGCAATGCGCGCCTGGAGGGGGCCGGGCTCCATGTCCATCTCGCTCGCGTGAGCGGAGTGCTCGTGGAGGGCGAGGCCGAGCTCGACGTGGACCGGCTTCATGTGGGAGAGGTCGTTGCCGGCTCGTCTGCTGCGGCTGAGGGCCACGGTCTGCTGGTGGCCGGGGATGGTCGGGCTCGTGTTGTCCACGGCCGGTTCGACTCCACGCAGCTTGCCGGGATCAGGGCAAGGGAGCGGTCGAGCGTGTGGCTGGAGCGCGTTGAGGTCATCGACGTGTCGCCCGCGGATACCGAGAGCCCGTGTGGGTATGGCGTCCTGGTCGAAGGAGAGGTGCAGCTCGTGGCTTCCGAGTTGCGGATCGAGCGGGCCACGGGTGCAGGTCTCGCCGCATTCGGGGACGCGGAGGTATCGCTTCGCGGCCTGACGGTCCGCGGAACGCGAGCACCCGGTTCCGGGTCCGATTCCTCGGGTCGGGACATCCAGCTCCAGGACAACGCTTCGCTCGATTGCGATGACGTCCTGCTGGAGCCGGCGGGCATCGGTCTGGCGCTCCATGGCCGGTCGATCCTGACCTGCTCCAGCCTCCACGTGCGCGGCGCCCCCTCGGCGTCCGGGTTCTCCGGAGGGGTGCTGGTGGTGGGAGAGAGCCGAGCGGAGTTGTCGGTCGTCGCGGTGGACGGCATCGCGGGCTGGGCGTTTGCCGCCGGCCGGGAAGCGTCGCTTGACCTGGCGGATGCGGTGATTGCGGGGACGGTCGACCGCGAGTGCGACGATGCCGAGGCGAGCGGTCGCTGCGGAGGCACTGCGTTCGCCGTGTTCGATGCGGCGGAGGTCGTGCTTCGGCGACTTGCGCTGGTGCAGAGCCGGACCGCGGGCATCCAGGTGGCGGATGGTGGGCTGATCCGCGGCGAGGACATCGCGCTGCGGGACAACCTGATCGGGCTCAACATCCAGAACAGTGCACTGGATCCGGCCCAGGAGCTTCTGCGGCTCGCGTTTGTCGACAACGTGCAGGACCTGGCTGCCGAGTCGCTGCCGCTGCCCTCGGTGGGCGATGCGCTGGATTCGGTCGAGGACTGAGGTGCCGCATCGGGGATCAGGGTTCGCGCCGCGGCGTGATGTCCGGTTCGGGGGCCACGGAGGTCGACCGGTCAGGGTTCGGGTGCGGGACCGGGTTCGCGGCGCTGGAGCACGTTGTAGACACGCCTGAAGCCGACCTCCCGCGCGAGGTCGAGGAGCCCCATGACCTCGCCGTAGCGGACATCCCGGTCGCCACGCAGGAAGAGGACCGCCGCGGGGTCCTCCTGGTGAAGCGTCGTGAGACGCTGTCGCAGCGCATCCGGGGCCAGTCGCTCCTCGAGCTGTTGCCCGGTCCGTTGCAGGAGAACGCTGCCGTCTGCGCGCAGGATGAGCGTGATCTGCTCACGCTCCGACGGGGCCTCGCCGGTCGCGCTGTCGGGGAGGTCCACCGGGACGACGCTGCGGTCGCGCTGCGCGAACGTGGCGGTCACGAGGAAGAAGATCAGCAGCAGGAAGACGACGTCGATGAGCGGCGTCAGGTCCGGTGCGCTCTCTTCCCGGCGTCGACCTGGCTGGCGGAAGTTCATGAGGCGTCACCGGATGTCCGAGGGCGCGTGTCGTCGGACGCCTCGGTGGCATCGCCCTCCCGGTCCTGGTGTGCCGGGATTCCCTTCGGTGGCACGAGGATGTCCACGATCTGCGAGCCGTGGTCCTCGAGCTCGATGATGAATCGGTCGATGCGGCCGAGGAGGAGCTTGTAGGCGGCATAGGTTGGGATGGCGACGGCGAGTCCGGCGGCCGTGGTGATGAGGGCCTCCCAGATGCCGCTGGCGAGCGCGCCGGGCGACACCTGTCCGGTCTGGACGAGGGTCTGGTCGACCCGCTGAAATGTGTTGATCATGCCGGTGATGGTACCGAGCAGCCCCAGCAGGGGAGCGATGCTCGCGATGCTGCCCAACCCACCGACGAAGCGCTCGAGCGAGACCGCTTCCCGGCGGCCCCGCTCTTCCACGGCGGCGCGCAGGACATCCCGCGAGTCCCCTGCATGCCGGAGGGCGGCCGCGGCGATGGTCGACAGGGGCGAGTCGGACGAGTCGCAGAGAGCGGCCGCTTCCCGCAGTCGGCCGTTGCGCAGGTGCGCGAACAGCAGCTCGGCGAATCTGGGCGGGATCACCCGTCGGCGCTGGAGGGACCAGAGGCGCTCGAGGAAGAGGGTCAGCGCCGCCACGGAGCACAGCCCGATGACGATCATGACCGGGCCGCCCCGGCTCAGGAATTCCCAGGCGTCCTGCATGTGTTCAGGCTCTCCCGCCGCGTTGCCCGGCGATGTGCTGGAGCAGGACGCGTCTGAAGTGATGTCGTGGGTCGTCGTCGAGCCTCTTCAGCTCGTCGGCGGCTTCGGTCCCGGCCTCGCGCAGGATCGTGTTCAGTGCCTGGGCGGAGCGCTTCATCAGCGGACCGAGCCAGAGGGTCTTCATCAGGGCCAGGGTGCCGAGGAAGGCGAGCATTCCGAGCCCGAGCGCGAGGATGACTCCGCCTTCTGCGCCCAGCAGCGTTCCGAGGGCAGCGGCTCCCGCGCCGACAACGGAGCAGACGAGGCCTGCTGCCCAGGCGCGTTCCACCCGAAGGGCGATCCGGCCCACGCGGTCGTCGTCGGCCTCCACCGGGCGCTCGGTGTTCGAGAGGGAAGCGGTCTCTTGCAATTCGTCCCCGGGATCCGCAGGAAGGGCAGCCGCCCGACCGGCGCGACGGTAGTGCCCCGCGGGCGTGCCGGCAAGCGTACTCCAGAGGTCGGGTGTCGGCGTGTTGATTCCCGGAACCCTCTCCGTCCGAGTCGCGAACCGTGGCACAGCTCCCTGATTCTTCAGCCGACGACCCCTTGCTCCTGGACACCTTCGCCGCCGTTCTCGCGTCCGGTCGGAGTGGCGACGGGCGCGCCGGACTCCCCGAGCGGACGTTCCGGGACCTCGACTGGGATGTGGTCACCAGGCGCATCGCCGCGCGGTGCCACGGGGCGGATGCCGCCTCGCTCGCGGAGGAGCTCGGCCTGCTGCCGGTGGGCGACGTGGTGTTGCGCCGCCGGCATGAGATCGCCGAAGGCATGGCGCTGCTCGACGCGGGTGACGTTCCCCCCGCCACACACTCCGACTCGATCGCCGTTCCCCTTCTGCGCGCTCGGAAGCACGATGTGCTGGCGTCCGACGACCTGATCGGGATCGCGCGTGCCGCCGAGGCCGCCACCCTGATGCGGAGCTGGTGGGTGCGCCGTTCGGCCCGTGCGTCCCGCATGTCGGCACAGGCGTCGCGGATCGCCGACGTGCAGGAGGTCTCCCGGGCCATTCTCCCGGCCTTCGACCCGGCGGGGAGGCTTCGGGACGACGCGTCGCCCGACCTCGGGCCCCTGCGCCGCAGGGTCCAGCGGCTCCGCGAGGGCATCCTCGCCCGTCTCGAGCGCATCGTCCGCTCTCCCCGGTTCGAGGGCATCCTGCAGGACGACTACATCACCATTCGTGACGAGCGCTACGTCCTCCCGGTGCGAGCGGGCGAGCGCGGGGACTTTCCCGGGATCGTCCACGGGCAGTCGGGGTCCGGGGCGACGCTCTTCGTGGAGCCCCAGGAGCTCATCGAGGCCAACAACCAGTTCCGCGTGGCCCAGCTCGACGTCGAGAACGAGGAGCGACGAATCCTTCAGGGCTTCACGGAGCTCGTCCTTCGTCACGCCGACGCGCTCGACCTCAATCGGGACATCCTCACCTACCTGGACCTGTCCTGCGCCGTCGCACGACTCGGGGTGGATCTTCGGATGACCATGCCGCGCACCTCGGGGACGGACGCCGGCCAGGGGCTGGACCTGCGGGCCGCGCGCCACCCGGTGCTCGCGCTCCGGGCCCTCGACGAGGACGGCGAGGTCATCCCCAACGACATCCGTCTTGCGGAGGGCACGCGGGTTCTCGTGGTGTCCGGACCCAACACCGGCGGGAAGACCGTGACCCTCAAGACGGTCGGACTCTACGCGTTGATGACACGCGCCGGCATGCCCCTCCCCTGTGACGAGGACTCCATCTGCCCGGTCTTCGAGCAGGTGTTCACCGACATCGGGGACGAGCAGACCGTCGAGCGGGATCTGTCCACGTTCTCCGGTCACGTGGCCAACATCGCCTCGTTCTATCATCGCTGCAGCCCGGGAACCCTCGTGCTGCTCGACGAGCTCTTCGCCGGGACCGATCCCGAACAGGGGGCCGCCCTCGGTCGGGCGCTCCTCGAGGAGTTCGCCGACCGGGACGTGTGGTGCGTGATCACAACGCATCTCGAGTCGCTCAAGACCCTGTCCTTCGAGGATGACCGGTTCGCCTGCGCTTCCGTCGGCTTCGACGTCGAAGCCCTCCGGCCCACGTGGCGCCTTCGCATGGGCGTTCCCGGCGCAAGCTATGCCCTTCGAATCGCGGAGCGAATCGGGCTGGCACCACGCATTGTCGAGCGAGCGGAAGCCGTCATGGGACAGGGGCCGGAGGTCGATCGTGAACAGGTGATCGCGGCGCTCGAGGAGGAGCACCGTCGTACACGCGAGATCCGCGAGGCGCTGGATGTGGAGCGCAGGGATCTCCAGCGCCGACTGGCGGAGGCCGAGGCCGAGCGCGATCGAGTCCGCAGAAAGCGGGAGGACCTCGTGCGCCAGCAGTCCACCGCGTTGCTGGGCGAGGTCGGAGCGTTGCGCGACGAACTCCGGGAGAAGGCGCGGCTGCTTCGTGAGGCGCCTGCACCGGACAGCACCGAGGCGCGGGCCGAGGCCCATGCGCAGCTCGAGGAAGCCAGGCGGATCGCCCGGAGGGTCGAGCAGCGGGTCCGCGAGGCGCGCACCCCAGAGCCCCGTGGCGCCGAGGGGCGTCCGTCTCTGGACGAGACCGCGCTCGCGCCGGGGATGACCGTGTGGGTTGCGGGCTTCGAGCGCGTGGGCACCGTGGTCGAGGTGCCGGCCGATCCACAGCGGATCCCGGTCCAGCTCGGGGCGATTCGGGCCACGGTGCCCCTGACGGATCTGTACCGCGACGAGTCTGCGGCGAAGGCCGCGCAGACCTCGCAGAGCAGGGCGCCGGCACGGTTCCGGGAGCGGCCGCCGGACCGCACCCTCGACCTGCGTGGTGCTCGCGTGGATGACGCGATCGAGGCGCTGGAGGCCCGCATCGAGGCGGCCCTCGCCACGGGTGTCGACGCGCTGCTCGTCATCCACGGCCATGGCACGGGGGCCCTGAAGCGTGCCGTCCGCGGCCACCTCGCCCACCTCGCCGGGGTGCTCGACCAGCGGCCCGGGGAGCGGGAGGAGGGTGGCGACGGCGTGACGGTGGTGGAGCTGGAGACCTGAGCCGTGGGGTTGCCCGGTCCCACCCACACGAGGAGCGGGCAGCACAGCCGGACATGGACCCCGACGCGCCGAGCGGCCGCGCGGCGCACGGGATGGTCCGGGGGCATTGTCCCTGCAGAAGACGCAGTTCGCGTCGACCGGTCCTGTTGAGGGGTTCTGCGCACCGCGCGGTCGCGGCGCACGGGATGGTCCGGGAGCGCTATCCCAGCAGGAGATCCAGCTCGGGACGCCCGGCCTCGGTCAGGGCGTCCACCCGGCGTCGGACGGGTTCGAGGTCGAGGGTGATGCCGTGTGCGGCCAGTTCGCCGGCGAGCTTGTACTCGAGCTGGGCGAGTCTTCTCCATGTGGACTTGTAGGCTTCGCAGACGATCACGTCGAAGTTCCTGGAGCCAAGCGGGTTCTGGGCCATCCACTCGCGCATGCGGTTGCTGGGCACGAAGGTGTAGGCGTTGACCTCCGGGTTGCGCCGCAGGAGCTCGTCGCTGACCTGTTCGTAGCGGGTCCACGAGATGGTCTTGAAGTCCTGTTCGATGACCCGGAGGTTTCCCTGGCGCGCGTTGTACCCGGGGGTGTCGCTGATCAGGGGCAGGAATGGATCGATCACGAAGACGAGATCCGCACCCCTCTCGATGGCCTGGCCGATGTTGCTGGTGCGGGTGACGAAGCCGTCGGTGTAGAAGCGGCCGTCGATCTCGACGCTGCGGAAGAAGGGGTGGATGGCGGTCGAGGCCTGTACGGCCCGGCTGATCGGGACGTGTCCGTTCTCCTCGTCTCCGAAGAGGACATGCTCGCGGCGGTCCTGGTCCGTGGCGCCGATGAAGAGGGAGCGTTTCAGCCGGCGGAAGTCGTTGGTGCGCCCCGAGCGGGTGAAGAGATCGCGGAGCCGGGTCTCGAGGATGTCGTTTCGGAAGATCGGCCCGAAGAGGGCTGCGTACTGGTTGAGGAGTGCACCTGCACTGAAGTCGTCGCGTCCGCGCAGCACGTCCCCGAGCCAGCGGGCGGAGGAGTTCACGGCGAAGGCCGCTCGGCTCCCGATGTCGGCGACGTTCAGGTGGGAGAGCCCCAGCCGGAGCCGCATCGCCGGGTCGCTGGTCCGGCCGCCCATGCTCTCGATGATCTCGTCGATGTGGATGCCGTTGGCGAGCAGGCTGGTGACGATCGCCCCTGCGGAGATCCCGAAGTACAGGTCGAAGTCGCGGACATCGACGGCACCGAAGGCGTCATTCATGCACTTGAGCACACCGAGCTCATAGTAGACGCCGCTGATGCCGCCGCCGGACGCGCACAGGGCCTTGCGGCCGCCCCGCCGCTGGCGGAACAGTCCCCGGATGAGGGTCCAGACCTCGCGCACGAACCGATCCTCGGCGGCGCGCCGTTCGGGGGCACCGAGACGAGGCCTGAGGGAGCGGTCTCGTACGAAGCCGCCGAGGTGGCGTTCACCGAGGCGGAAGAGGAGGCGATCGGTGCGCTCGCTGCTCGGATCGCCGATGAGTGCGGCGATGCGGCGAGCCGGGTACCGTCGTTCGCGGTCGCGCTCGTCGGTGAGCGCCTGGAGCAGGGCTTCGACCTCCGAGAACTGGCTGGCGGGGTCGCGATCGTCGTGCGGGAGGTGCCGACAGTCCAGCAGGAGAGCGCTGTAGTAGTGCGCCCCGAGTTTCTCGCGGGCCTCCCCGACGGTGTGGACGACGTCGAAGGTGACCTGCATGGCGCTGGCGACCCACGTGTTCGGACCGTGTCTGGGGACCCGGTCGAGCCAGTCCTGGCGCTCCATGCGCGCGTTGAGGTCGCCGGCGGTGTGGGGGAGCGGCGCGAAGAGCAGGGCGGTACGTGCGGTGATCGGAGCGGTCATGCGGAGGGGGGCCGGGTCGGGTCCGTTGGAGGGATGGTGGAGTCGTGTTCAGCGGTCCGAAGAAGCAGGAGCGCCAGCGGAGGGTCCGAGAATGGCCGGGTCGAAGGACGCGTGCACGGGACAGTGGTCGGAGCCCATGACATCGGGGGCGATCCCGGCTGCGCGGAGGTGTTCGGCAGCGCCGGGGGAGGCGAGAATGTAGTCGATGCGCCATCCGACGTTCCGCTGTCGGACCCCGGGCCGGTTGCTCCACCAGGTGTAGTGGCCCTCGCCGGGTTCGAAGGCGCGGAAGGTGTCGACCCAGCCGGAGCGGAGCCATCGGTCGAGCTCCTCGCGCTCCTCGGGGCAGAATCCGCTGGTTCGGTGATTCTGCCGGGGGCGGGCGAGGTCGCGCTCCTCGTGGGCGGTGTTGAAGTCCCCGACGACCACGATGGGGCGGCCGGCGTCGACATCCGGGCGGAGCCGATCGTGCAGGGTGCGGTAGAACTCGAGCTTGAAGGGGATCCGGCTGTTGTCGCGGTTTCGGCCGCTGCCGTTGGGGAAATAGCCGTTGACGAGGAGAAGATCGCCGAAGGTGGCGAACTGGAGTCGCCCCTCGCTGTCGAAGTGCTCCACGCCGAGGCGGGTGTCCACGCGGTCGGGCTGCTGTCGGGCATAGAGGCCCACGCCCGAGTATCCCTTGCGCTCGGCGGGAGAGAAGTGGGTGAACCAGCCGTCGGGCCGGGCCACCTTCCGGGGGAGATCGTCCAGGGTGGCGCGGACCTCCTGGAGGGCGACGACGTCGGCGGGGACGTCGGCGAGCCAGTCGAGGAAGCCCTTGCGGGCACAGGCGCGCAGGCCGTTGACGTTCCAGGACCAGATGTGCACGACGGTTCAGGGGCGGAGGTCGGTCGGGGCGGGGCGGTCCCGCTCGAGGATTTCCCACGCAGCCTGCCACACTCTGGGGTCGATGAGCCACGAATAATGTGTGAATCCGTCGAGGCGGACGTCGCTGGTGCCCGGGAGTGTGGCGTGATCGGCGGGCAGGATGAGCATGTCGGCGGGGCTCCAGAACGCCGTCAGCGGGGGGCCGGACCAGGGGCGCTGGGCGTCGAGTCGGCCGAGAAGGGCGGAGCCGGGGCGCAGCTCGAGGGTCTGCATGGTGGCGGCGAAGCGGGCGGCGTGGGTTCCGGCATGGGGGGTGCCGAGGGTGATGATGCGGGCGATGCGATCGCCGATGTCGTGGTCGAGGAGAGCGAGCCGCGTGACGATGCCGCCCATGGAGTGGGCGACGATCTGGACGCGCTGGTGGGGGCCGAGGTCATGGATGTCGACGATCTGGCGGACGGCCTCGGCGAGGCGGCGGGCCATGAGGTCGAAGTCCTGGCCGGGGGGGAACCCGAGGGAGAAGGTTCGGGCGCGGCCCATGACGCGGAAGTATGCGCGCATGGGGCCGAAGTTTCCGGGATGGCCGGCGAGTCCGTGGACAAAGAGGATCGGGAGGTGCCCGTCCTCCGGGAGACGCTCGATGAGGGTGTCGCGCGGGCTGAGCTGGGTGAGGCCCATCAGCGGCAACTGCAGGATGTGGCGTCGCAGGTCCGGGTCGACGGTGCGCCAGGCGGTCGCGGCGGCCGATCCCACGGCGCCGAAGACCCGACCGGTGGCGCGGGCGGTGGCGCCAAGGGCCTCCACGATCGTCTCGCCGGTGCGTCCGAGGGCCTCCGCCCGCTTGCTGGCGGCGCGCGCTGCGGCCTCGGCAGCGCGGGTATCGCAGGCGTCGTCGGCGCCGACCTCGGCCTCGGGCGGGGAGTTGGCGTCGACGTCAGCCGCGGTGGCGGAGGTGGCATTCGCGCGCGCGCTGCCTTCCGCCTCGTGTTCCGGGCGGGGCGGATGCTCGCCCGGTCGGGTTGAATCGCGGTCGGGCGGGTCGGCGGAGGGCGGGTTCACGGGGCGGTCTGGGTGGGTGGGGGAGGCGGTGCGGCGTCGCGTGAATGACAATGTATGACATTGCGTTTTCGGTCAAGGGGAACGAGCGGGGGCGGGTGGCATTCGAGGCCGTTCGGGTGGGTGCCCCGGGGGCGACTCGGCTTGCCGTTGCGCGCGGGTCTCCGGCGTGGTAGGTCGGCCGGCCCCGATGTCCCGCAGGCCGGCCACCGTGAAGCTCAGGCGAATCGACATCTTCGGCTTCAAGTCGTTTCGGGAGCGCACGGCGCTCGACGTGAGCGACGGCGTGACGGCGGTGGTCGGTCCGAATGGCTGCGGCAAGAGCAACATCGTGGATGCGATCCGCTGGGCGATGGGGAGCCAGTCGCCGAAGGATCTTCGCGGGCGTGCGATGGAGGACGTCATCTTCGGCGGTTCGGAGCGCAACCGTCCGGCGGGGTATGCGGAGGTGAACCTGGTGTTCTCGAACGAGCTCCGGACGGCGCCGGCGCCGTGGCGGGAGCTTCCGGAGCTGCGGGTCACGCGTCGGCTCTTCCGGACGGGCGATTCGGAGTACGAGCTGAACGGTCAGCGGGTGCGTCTTCGTGATGTTCAGGAGCTCTTTCTGGGGACGGGGGTGTCGGTTCAGGACGGGTACTCGATCATCGAGCAGGGGCGGGTGGGGTTCATTGTCTCGGCGCGTCCGGAGGAGCGGCGTGCGCTGATCGAGGAAGCGGCGGGCGTGACGCGCTACAAGTTCCAGCGGCGCACGGCGGAGCGGAAGCTCGAGCAGACGCGCACGAATCTGACCCGCGTGGATGACGTGCTGACGGAGGTGGAGCGCACGGTGCGCAGTCTCGAGCGGCAGGCGCGCCGTGCCCGTCGCTGGCGGGAGCTTTCGGCCCGCCGTGACGGTCTGCAGCTCCTGCTTGCGGTGCGTCGAATGCGGGAGGCGGAGCGGGCTCTTGAGCCTGCTGTGGCTGCTCACATTGCGGCGCGCGACGCCCATGCGGCCTCGGCGGCGCAGGTTGCTCGCCGGGAGGGGGAGCTGGAGTCGATGCGGGTGGAGCAGTTCGCGACCGAGAAGGCGGCGAACGCGTGTGCGGAGGAGGCGTGGCGTCTGCGGTCCGAGCTGGATGTGCTCGAACACGCCATCGCGATGCGGCGCCGCGAGCGTCAGGATGTGGCAACCCGGCTGGATCGTCTTGGGGGAGAGCTGTCACGGTTGGACGAGCGCATGGGGGACATCGCTCGGGAGTCCGCGGAGCTCGGCGACGGGCGCGCGGCGTTGCGGGAGGAACTTGGGCAGGCCAGGCGCGAGCTGGAGGCGGCGTCCGCGGAGGCGGGCGAGCATCGGGAGCGGGTGGATGCGGCGACGAGGCGCCTCCGTGAGGTGAGCGAGTTGCACCGGGTCGAGCGGGGGCGGCTGGTGGCGATCGAGGCGCGGGGCGAGGTGTTGGCGTCGGAGGCCGAGCGCATGGGGGAGCGGGCGGGTGCCGTCCTGGCCGAGCTGGAGCCGCTCCGCGTGCGGCGTGCGGAGCTCGTGGTGGAGGTCGGTTCGGCGCAGGATGAGGCCGAGCGCCTCCGGGAGGCCGCTGCGGAGGCTGCGGAGCGTCTCGAGCAGGGTCGGCAGGCGCTGTCGGCCTGTCGGGAGCGTGCGGAGGTCGCGCGTCGGGACGAGCAGCGGCGGGGGACGGAGCAGGCGCGCGCGGAGCAGGTCGCCGAGGGGCTGGCGTCGGCGGTCCGTCGCGGCGAGCATTACGGGAAGGCGGTGCGCCGTCTGCTTCGGGCGTCGGAGCGGGGTGAGGTTCCGGAGGTGGGGCGTCCGGTCGCCGAGCGCTTGCGGGGCGAGGGCGAGTCGGGGGTGGCGCGGCTGCGGGTGATCGAGGATGTTCTGGATGCGCCGGTGGTTCGTTCCGGGGACGTCGAGGCGGTGGTGGAGTGGGCGCTGCGGGAGGGGTTGCCCTGTCGCATCGTGGAGCTCACGGACCCGGTGGAGGGTGCGATCGCATCGGGAGTGGAGGCGGTGCTCCCCGTCCCCGGGCCTGTTGCGCAGCGGATCGCGGGGGCTCGGCTGGTGGATGATGCGATCGCGGGCGATGCGGAGAGCGGCGCACCTCGCTGCGATGCGCGGGGGGTGGTGCGGTTTGGCGACGGGAGGATCGACTGCCCGGGGAGGGAGTCGTCGGGCGAGCAGGTTCAGGCCATGGTGCGTCGGCTGGACGAGGCGCAGGCCGAGGCGGAGCGTGTTCGCGCGCTGGCGGCTGCTGCGGCCGTTGCAGCCCGCGAGGAGGAGGCGGCACTCGACGAGTCGACCCTGCGTGTTCGCGCATTCGAGGAGGCCGTGCAGGAGGCCCGGGATGGGTCGCGCCATGCGGTGCGGGTGGCGACCGGGATGGCGGAGGAGCTTCGGGGCCTCGAGCAGCGCATCGATCGCATCGGGCGCGAGCGGGATGGGCTGGATGCACGGCGTGAGGCGCTGCGGCAGGAGGCGGAGACACTGGAGGCAGAGCGGGCCGGTCTCCTGGAGCGCGCGCAGACCCTGGACGCGGAGCTGGAAGAGGCGCAACGGCTCGTCGATGGCCTCGGCGAGGAGCGGGAAGGAGTCGAGGAGCGTCGGCAGGTCCGTCGCGTTCAGGTCGAGCGCCTGACGGAGCGTGCGCAGCACCTCGATGCCACGGAGCAGCGGCTGTCGGGAGAGCTTCGAATGCTGGGGGAGCGCCGGGACGCGCTGCGGGAGGAGCGGGGGGAGTGCGAGGACAGGCTGGCGGCGCTGGAGGGCGATGACGCGCACGAGGACGTGCGGCGCCGGGAGGCTTCGGAGCGGGTGCGGAAGGCCGAGGTGGAGCGCGCGGCGGCCGAGGAGCGGCATGGACGGGCGGTAGCGGAGCTCCGGAGTGCCGAAGCCGAGGTGTCCGGATGTCGGCAGGAGGCGGAGAAGGCGCTGCGCGTACTGCAGGAGAAGGAGGTCGCGCAGGTTCGGGCGGAGGCGGATGTGGAGTTCGCACGCGAGAGCGTGCGCGAGCTGACGGGGGCGTCGTGTGCGGAGGCGGTGCGGCGGGCCTCCGAGGTGGAGACACCGGACGATCCCCTGGCGGAGCTGGAGCGCGTTCAGTCGGCGATGGAGCAGCTCGGGGCGGTGAACCCGGCAGCGGTGGAGGAGTTCGAGGAGGCGTCGGACCGGCTCGGGTTCCTGCATGAACAGAAGGCGGACCTGGAGCGGGCGATGGCCGATCTTCAGGAGGCCATCCGGAAGATGGATCGAACAAGCCGGGATCTGTTCGCGAGCACGTTCGAGGAGGTGGACACACGGTTCCGGGCGTTCTTCCCGCGGCTCTTTCGGGGGGGGCGGGCGAGGCTGGAGCTGACCCAGCCGGACAACCTGCTTGAATCGGGCGTGGAGATCGTGGTCCAGCCCCCCGGAAAGCGCCTGCAGTCGATGACCCTGCTGTCGGGTGGCGAGAAGGCCCTGACGGCAGTAGCGCTCATCTTCGCCATCTTCGATCTGCGGCCGTCCCCTTTCAGCGTGCTTGACGAAGTGGACGCGCCGCTCGACGAAGGCAACGTCGGACGCTTCGCCGACCTCGTGGTCGAGATGAGTTCCCACAGCCAGTTCATTCTCATTACGCACAACAAGCGCACCATGGAAGCTGCCGGCACGCTCTACGGCGTCACGATGGAGGAGCCGGGCGTCTCCAAGGTCGTGGGCGTCCGGTTCGACCATGCCGATGCGGAGAGCGGGCCGGAAGTGGACGCCGACCGCGAGGCCCGGGCCGACAGGGCTCCGCTGCGCGACTGATTCCCACGCATTCTTCGCCATCCATCCCGGACGACGTGACCATGCATCCCTACATCGCTCTTGTCGAAGGCTCCGGCGCGCTGCTCGTGCTGCTCGCCATCCTCCTGCTCGGTGCCGCGGGCGCGGGCTTCATGGCACTGCGGCGGCGCCGGCTTCCCGGACCGGACGGAACGCCCACCCTGCCGCCGCCCGGGGAGGAGAGCGGACGGGCGCCGGATGCGCCGGCCGCACCGCCGGCGAAGGACCCGCTGGCCGAGCGGCAGGTCGTCGATGGTCCGGTGGAGATCAGCGACACGATGAGTCTGCGCGAGATTCGGGAGGCGAAGCGCGCGCGGCTCACGGATCGATACAAGGCGGAGGAAGGGCTCAGGGAGAAGGAGCAGCGCAAGGCCGGCGTGACGCGGCCCACGCCGAAGCTGGAGCCGGAGAAGGCGACGCCGGAGCCGACATCGAGTGATGCGGAGGATGGCCCGGACGCGCCCGCGGAGGAAGAACAGGAGGAGCGTCCCGGGGCGGCTGCGGACGCTGCGGAGGCTGCGGAGACTGCGGGGGCTGCGGGGGCTGCGGAAGCTGCGGAAGCTGCGGGGGCTGCGGAGGCT
>REDH01000099.1 GCA_007693585.1 Deltaproteobacteria bacterium | reverse complement strand
CCCAGACCAGGTTGTCAGGCCTTGCCTGACAACCGCAGGGGGGTTCGGGGGGACCCTGTCCCCCCGAGGGGTGTGTCCCCCTCCCGAATTCTTCTTCCCCCTCACGTGCCGCTCGTTCCCCACACCAGGTTGTCAGGCCCTGCCTGACAACCGCAGGGGGGTTCGGGGGGACCCTGTCCCCCCGAAGGGGTGTGGTGTGCGGGCTTTCGGGGGGACGCTGTCCCCCCGAGGGGTGTGGTGTGCGGGCTTTCGGGGGGACGTTGTCCCCCCGAGGGGGCGTGGTGTGCGGGCGTTCGGGGGGACGCTGTCCCCCCGAGGGGTGTGGTTCTTGCAGCACGCTTGCGTCCTGCGGGTGCTGCGGTTCATCCTGGCGGTTGTCTGCCCGGTTCCGGGGGGCTTGACGTTCCTGTTTCGCGCGGGTGTTTCCATGCCGTCGAACCCTGTTGTGCAGTTTGCTGCTTCCGCCTGGTACGAGGCGCCTCGCGTCCGGTTTCTCGAGCAGACGGCGGACGCCGTGTCGGCGCACCTGTTGCAGACGGCGACGCGGGCCGGGTGGATGGTCGAGCAGGCGCAGGAGGAGGAGTGGGCGCGAGAGGTGTCGCTGCTCAAGCGCGGGATGCAGGGCCGCCGCCAGCCGGAGCTGGCGGCGCTGGAGAGCGCCCTTGCCGCGCCCGGGGTCGAGGAGATCGAGCACGTCGTCCTCGAATATGACCTGCGGCGCCGTGGCTTGCGCATCGACGCGGTGCTGCTGGCGCCGGGGGTGATCGTCGTGCTCGAGTTCAAGCGGTCTGCGGTCGGCGCCGCCAGTCTCGATCAGGTGACGCACTATGCGGCAAACCTCCTCGAGTTCCACGAGGAGACGCGGGCACTGTGCGGGGAAGGCATGGTCCTCGTGCCGATCGTCGTCCGTACGCGAGGCGAAGCTGCCACCGACCTCGCAGCGCAAGCCGGATGGTGGCACGCGCCGTTCTCGCCAATCTGGGCCCGGCCCCTCACCTGCGACGCCGATGGCCTTCCGGATGCGCTTCGGACCGCCCTTGCCCTGCGCAAGGCGACCACGCCGATCGAGCCCACCCGCTGGGTGCAGTCTCGCTTTGCACCGAGCTCGACCATTCTGGATGCGGCCATTTCGCTCTACGGGCAGCACGAGGTGTCCGCCATTCGCGAGCACGCCTCTCCCGTCGAGGAGATCCGTGCCTGTACGGCGGAGGTCGCCGAACGCGTACAGCGCAGCCTCGAAGGGGGCGAACGGATCGTTGTCCTCGTGTCCGGCGCCCCCGGCGCCGGAAAGACCCTGGTGGCGCTCAACCTCGCCTTCGACCCGCGGTTTCGCGAAGAGGCCGTCTTCGTCACCGGCAACGCGCCGCTCGTCGAGGTGCTGCAGGAAGCCCTCGAGCAGAGCTACCGCGCCTCCCGCCGGGCCCACGAGGCCGTCGTCGCCTCCGGATACGCCCGGGAGGACGCCCGGGAGACCATCCGCAACTCGACCTTCAAGATCGTCAAGGCCCACCGCTTTCTCGGCGAGCGCGGCAGGAACACCGCGTCGAGCGATGGCCGAGTGGTGCTCTTCGACGAAGCGCAGCGCACGTACGAGAAGGGGCGGCGGGTGCTGGGTCAGCCTCTCGCTGACCACGAGGCCGACCTCATCCTTCAGGCGCTCGAACACTCCTACCGGGACGGTCTCGCCGTCGTCGCCATGCTCGGCCAGAACCAGGCGATCAACACCGGGGAGCGCGGCGCCATCGCCTGGTTCGAAGCTGCACAACGGCGCGGCTGGCGCATCGTCGTGTCCGACGAGACCCTCCACCTGCCCGAGCTCGCGGAGGACAACCGGTGGGCAGACCACCCCTCCCGGGATCGTCTGGAACGCGGCCACCTCGGCCATTCCATGCGCTTCTACCGCAACGCCGGCCTCGAACGCTGGGTGCATCACCTGCTCGAGGACGAGCCCGGCGAGGCCGCTCGCATCGCCGCCACCCTCGACGCCGAGGGCCACACCGTCTGGGTCACGCGCGACCTCGAACGCGCGCGGCAGTGGATCCGGTCCCGCCGCATGGGCGAGGAGCGCGCAGGCATCATCGCCTCCAGTCAGGCCCGCCGCCTCGCCGCCCACGGGCTCCATGTCGACCACAAGCCCCGGATCGCCGACTGGATGCTCAAGCCCACCGGGGATCCGCGGTCGGGCAACATGCTCGAGAGCGTGCAGAACCAGTACCAGATCCAGGGTCTCGAACTGGACTGGAGCCTGGTGGCGTGGGGCGCAGACCTCCGGCGCGAAACGAAAGGGTGGAGCGCCTACCGCCTGCGCGGCGCGAACTGGACCAACGACAACGCCCTCGACGTGGCGAAGAACACCTACCGCGTGCTTCTCACCCGCGCCCGCAAGGGCATGGTCGTGTTCGTCTCCCTCGGCGATCGGACCGGCGTCGACCCCACACGCCCTCCCGAATGGTTCGACGCCATCCACACCTGGCTCCTGCGCTCCGGCGCCAGGTCGCTGGACTGACCAGGAGAGTGCGGGACGGGAAGGGAGAGTGGGGGGACGGTGTCCCCCCACACCCCCCTGCGGACGAGGGATGCCGTTGGCATCCCACGTCCTGGGTTGGGGTCGTCGACGTTTCGGTGCTGGGCAGGTGAACCCGGTTCAGGGCCGCCACTTCCGTCGCGCGGCGAGCGCTCCCCAGACCAGGTTGTCAGGCCTTGCCTGACAACCGCAGGGGGGTTCGGGGGGACCTGGTCCCCCCGAGGGGGTGTGGTGTGCGGCCATTCGGGGGGCCACTGTCCCCTTGAATGGCCGATCCTGCCTGGATCAGCGTGGAAGCCGCACGCCGACCAGGCGCAGGCCGAGGGCGGTACGTTCGAACACGAGGCGGAAGTCGCCGGAGGGACTGTCCAGGATGACGTGTACTTCGCGCAGGCCCTGGCTGCGGATGCGGAGGTCCGGGGATTCCGATGCGGATGGCGTGGGGAGTGCATCGCGGGGGATGAGGCGGGCGAGGGCGTCGCCGCCTCGCATGAGGTCGTGCAGGCCATCCGGTGTCACGGTCCGATCGATGATCGGGCCGAGCATGGCATCGCCGACCGCGGCTCCGACGGCGGCGCGGCGGCTGTCGCCTGCTCTGGCCCGCATCGACGCGGAAACCTCGGCGCGCAGGCTCTCGCGCAGCCTGGGAAAGTCGATGGACCGCGAAAGGGCCTCGTGGTCCCGCGCTTCGATGGCCAGCACCATCCGGGCGATCGCTATTCGGGGAACCAGGACCATCCAGGTCGCGAACGCGCCCAGCGCGAGCAACAGCAAGAGGGGGATGGCCATTTTCGAGGTCGACCGCGACACCGCATACCCTGTGCGGGGGGAGATGGGCCCCCGCTCGGCTCCGGGGGTGCCGGGGACCTTTCTCGCAAGTCGTGCCGCGGTCAATCCCCGAAACGCCGGTCGACCCTGTGGCCGGGGTCGTGGTGGCGTCCCGAAGGTTCGCGTGGGGAGCGACTCGTCAGCCTGCGAGCCACTCGTCGAGCAGCTCCGGTGGGCGGGCCACGAGGGCGCGGCTTCCGTCGAGGACCACCGGTCTTTCGATCAGGCGCGGGTGGGCGGCGAGGGCATCGAGGATCGCCTCCGGGGCGGACGCGGCGGTGAGTCCCAGCTCGCGCGCTTCGTTCTCCTTCGCGCGGAGCAGGCCACCGGGGCCTTCCGGGAGCTGGCCGGCGACCCGTGCGAGGGTGGCCCGGTCGGGCGGGTCATCGAGGTAGCGGCGCACCTCGAGGTTGCGCCCCGTCTCCTCGAGGCGGGCAAGGGCCTGGCGCGACTTGGAGCAGCGCGGGTTGTGCCAGAGAATCAGCGGATCGGCCATCGGTGCTCTCGTGCGGTGCAGGTGGGAGAGGGACGCGCGCCCCTGTTGCGCCCGGCGCGGGATGGACTACACCCGACATCGGTGATGACTCCCGCGTCCCCCGGAGGTGACATGACGCAACGTGGTCAACTGAGCTCTCCTCTCGGCCTGGTCAAGGCGCGCGCCTACGGCGTCGCCGAGCAGGCGGCTCCCGGGCTGCATGCCCGTCTGCTGAAGTTCTCGGCGTTCGGGCCCTACACGGGAGCGTACGTCGACGACATCATCGCCGCCGTGCGGCGCCTCAACGCGCAGGGGCGCGGCACCCCCGAGGTGCTGCCCGAGCTCGCCGAGCGGGCGTGGGAGCTGGCGCAGGCGGGGGAGTTCGACCGTTGGCTCGACCATCCGTCGGGCGTGGAACCCGGTTATGTGCGGGTGGGGCTCTCCACCTGCCGGGACTTCTCGCCGCATCGCCGCTGGCGCCTGCAGGTCTACCATGTGGCTCCGGGCACGGCGGCGCCGCCCCATGCGCACTTCGACCTCGGCTCGTTCATGCTGGTCCTGCGCGGGTCGCTGCACGTTCGCGAGTACGAGCGCGTGGGGGGTGACGGCGAGTCCCACGTGGTGCTGCGCTGCGTGCACGACGGCATGCTCGGGGTGGGCGAGCACTCGTGTTCGACCCAGCAGGGGCGCAACGTCCACTGGTTCTGTGCCAACGACGAGCCCGCGGTGGCCCTGAACCTCAACCTGCGCGGTTGGGAGGACATCCGCGACGAGGACCTCTTCGGGCGCTCGGGTCGGCGGTACGTGGACCCCACTGCGGTGCCGGACGCCGACGGCCGCATCCACGCGCCCATCATCGGCGTGGAGCAGGCCGAGGAGCGGTTCGGTACCACGCGGCTGGATGCCTTTGCGGCTCCGCCGGTCGGGCCGACCGTTTCCGCGGACTGAGGTCGCCTGTTCGGTCCGTCGACGAGGAATTCGGGCGAGGAGTACCGCGAAGTTCCGGAGGGCGTCCGGTTCCGGCGGGTGCGTTCGTGGCGCCCGGGCGGGGTTGATGTGGGCGTTGAATCAGGGAATGTTCGTGCTAGGGTGGAGGCGATGGGTGGTGCGTCGCTCCGCCCTGTGGCCGGCGGTGCGTGCGATGCGTGTTGCCTGCGGCTCGCCCATGATGCTCACGAGGTGATCGATGCAGCGCCCGCTTCCTGTTCTTCCCGCAGCGGCCGTCGCGAGCTCCCGCCCCCGGGGCCACCGGAGTTCGGAGTCGAGGTCCTCCCGGCGCGGGCCGTTGCTGTGCAGGCCGTCGCTGGGATTGCTGTCGGTGCTGGTGGTGTGGCTGGCGGCGTGTGACACCTCGTTGAACGCGCCCGAGCCGGAGGGTTCGGGGACGGACGTGGCCGGGGGGACCGAGGATGTTACGGCGGGTCCGCCTTCGGGCGATGCGACGAGTGCGGTCGACCCGTCGAGCGGTGCGGACGTTTCCGGCGTTCCGACGGGGGAGTCGAGCGAGCCCACGGTGCCGTCCGGGCTGAATGCCTGCGGGGGTGAGGCATCGCTTCGGTTTGCAGGTGAGTCGGCTGCACCGCTGGAGCCCTGCGGGTGTGGCGGCGTCCTCGCGTGCAACGGCTCCGGTGCGCTTCGCTGCGTGGGGGAGCTTCCGGTGAACGCCTGTGGGGGGTGTGGAGTGTTGTCGGGGGAGATCGGTACGTCCTGCGGCGCCTGTGGGGGGACGTGGGTCTGCGGGCCGGAGGGCGATGCGGTGTGCGTGGGAGCCGCACGCCCGAATGGGTGCGGTGGGTGTGCGCCGCTCGCCGGGGCGCCGGGTCGCCGCTGCGAGTCCGCGGACATCGGGGATGAGGCGGACGGAGTCGTGCACGCGTGGGTGTGCGATGGTCCGGACGAGGTGATCTGCCGCGCGTTGCTGGGCGACGAGAACGCCTGCGGATGGACGGGGCCCCTGGAGTACGCAGGCGCAACGGTCCTCCCGGGTGATGCGTGCGCAGACGACGAGCGCCTGTGCGGTCCCGGCGTGATCGTGTGCGAAGCGGAGGCGAGGCTGGTGCGATGCCAGGGCCCGCTCCGCAATGCGGCCGGAGGCTGCGGGACGCTGCTCGGTGTTCCCGGCACCGCCTGCGGTTGCGGGGGCACCTGGGTGGTGGACGAGGCGCGTCCCGAGGGTGTGCGCTGCGAGGGCGGAACACCCAACGCCTGTGGCGGTTGTGGCGCTCTCTCGCCTTCACCGGGCGAGACCTGCGGTGCCGGGAACGTGGTGGTCTGTGTCGGAGCCGAGGACACCGTGTGCGTGGCCCGCGCGGGCGAGCGGAACGCCTGTGGGGGGACCTCGGATCTCGAAGGCGTGCCGGGGAACACATGTGGGGCCTGCAACACCGGGCGCTGGGGTTGCACGGGGTCCAACAGCGTCACCTGCGAAGGCGATCTCGGCTCGTCGGCCTTCAATCCCTGCGACGGATCCTGTGATCCGGTGCCGTCGGGAACGCTCGGCGGAGCCTGCGGGGAGTGCAATGCCGGCGCGTTCGTCTGCGGTGAGGGCCCGTCGCTCTCGTGCGAGGAGCCGACTCCCGAACAGGCGCAGAACGCATGCGGAGGCTGCGCCGCACTGGCCGGTCAGCCGGGGAGCGCGTGCGGTTCGTGTGCCCTGTGGTCCTGCGACGAGAGCGGGGAGCGCGTGCAGTGCGTGGTGGATCAGGCGATCGAGGGCTGCGAGGCAGTGGTGCTGACCTGCCGGGATCTGGCTCCCTCCTGTCCGTCGCTCCACCGCGAGTGCGTGGAGGCTTCCGGAGGTACGGATGCCACCTGCGGCGCGTGTCTGTCCAGCTTCCGGGAGGGCGTCGGCGAAGCATGCGAAGCCGAAGGGGTTGCTGCCCCCACCGGCGTCGCGGCCAGCCAGGGAACGAGCGCGGATCATGTGCTGGTGACCTGGAACGCCGTGGCGGACGCGACGGGATACCATGTCTACCGCGGGGGCGTCCGGTTGACCTCGACCCCCGTGACCGGCACGTCGTACCCGGACACGGGGGCGCCCGCAGGCGGCGTGCCCAATACGGTCTCCGGCGTTGTGGCGACGACGGATCTTCCCGAGGGGGTTCAGGTGTCGTGGACCGCCGCGACGTCTCCCCCGGGGGCCTCCCGGGACTACGCGGTGAGCGCGCTGCGGGACGGCAGCGAGAGCGATCTGTCCGCCGACGTGACCGGGTTCCGGGCAGCGCGGCCGGTGACGAGGTACGAAGTGCAGGCGGGGACCGGAAGCTGGACCTCGGTGGGCGAAAGCACGACCTGGGTGGACACCGGCGCGCCGGCAGGCAGCCTGAGCATCGGGGTCCCCATTGCCACGCGCGGCCTGGCAGATCGCGTGGTCCTCACGGTTGATCAGGCGAGCGGGTCCGACGGCGCCTCGCGCTCCTATCGCGTCCGGGCGGTCAACGCGGCCGGAGCAGGGTCCGCAAGCAGCGCGACCAGCGGCAACCGCATCGTGGGCACCATCAGCTACCAGTGGGAGTGGTCGAGAACGAGCGACTCGACGTTCACCGCCCTGACCGACGCGACGTCACGGACCGCTACGGACTTCGACATCGAGCTGGGGGAAACGCGCTGGTATCGGGTGAGTGTGACCGCGCCGGGAGCCACGGCAACGGAATCGAGCGCTGTGGAGGGTCAGCTCGCCACATCGGTGTCCGGGCTCGGCTCCAGATGCGTCGCAACCAGCCAGTGCCCCTCCGGGAGCTGGTGCCCGACCGACACCACCGAACGTCGCTGCTCCCCCCGGCCCGTGCACAACGGGGTGGAGATGCCCTTCCAGTGGGTGCCGAGGGGAGCATTCGTGATGGGGTCGCCCCTGGACGAGGTGGACCGCACGAACTCCGAAGGCCAGGTTGACGTGGAGCTGACACGCGACTTCTTCGTGCAGCGCACGCCGGTCACCCAGGGGCAGTGGGAGGCGGTGATGGAGGCGTGGAACCGCCAGCCGAGTTCCCTGCGACAGATGTCCGGCTGGTTCGGCGCCACGCCGACCTTCGGCCTGCGTCCGTCCTGGTTCGGTCGCAGCGGCGGTGGTTGCACCAACGCCGCCTGCCCCGTCGAGCAGGTGAACTGGTGGGACGCGGTGGTGTTCGCCAACGCCCTGAGCATCATGGAGGGGCTGGATCCGTGCTACCTCCTCCTGAACTGTGACCTGGGCAGCGGCGGGGGCGCGGTCGGGGGCGGATGCGGCGGGACCACCTCCGGCTGCACCAACAACCTCTTCCAGTGCAACAGCGCCTCGTTCACCGGCAAGACCTGCAACGGCTATCGGCTGCTGACCGAGGCGGAGTGGGAGTACGCCGCCCGGGCCGGGACCACCACCGCGACCTACCTCGGCGACCTCTCGGACGCAGCGCCGCCCTGCGAGGAACCCCAGCCCAGCGTGGACCCCATCGCCTGGTGGTGCTGGAACAGCGAGAGCCGCACCCACCCCGTCGGCACCCGTGCGCCCAACGACTGGGGCCTCTTCGACATGCTCGGCAACGTGTGGGAGTGGACCTGGACGCGTTACGCTGACACCCTCTCGGGGGACATCGACCCGCTGGGACCGACCACCGGTACGACCCGTGTGACCCGCGGTGGGTCCTGGTACTGGATCACCCTTCCGCGTGCCGCCGTGCGGGGCAGCGGCCTCCCCACCACCCGTCTGGACAACCGCGGATTCCGCCTGGCGCGCACCGCCGCGCCATAGGCGCGGCCGACGCCGCGTTCAGGGGGTCGGCGCGCCGATGTGGCGTAGCCCGTCAGCGAGGCCGGCAAAGAAGCGGGGCTCGAAGTAGGCCTTGAAGAAGAGGCGCTCCGGCCGCCACGCACCCATGTGGTAGGTGCCCCGCCAGTGAAGGGTGCTGCTGCCATCCGGTGCCGGCACGCAGTCCACATGGACCTCGCCACCGAAGGGGTGACCCTCTGACGGAGCATACGAGAACCCCGATCCGGAACGCACCTCGCTGACGCGATAGGCGCGCTGCGTGTCCGGCCACCCGGGAGCGCGGTAGGTCGCTGCTATCGGCGCGTCGAGCTGGAGCTCGGCGATCCGCACCCGGTTGAGCCGATGGGGCCAGAACGGGGCCTCGTCCGTATCGACGAGCGCCGCAACGAGCCGCTCGTGGAGAGCATCGGCGGACAGGCGACAGGGCAAATGGTGGTCGAAGGAGACGGTGGCCATGGGGCGCCTCATCGGTCGTCGAGGTTCATGCCGCCGGGGTACGCGTAGGACACCGCACAGTCGTAGCCGTACGCGTACAGCCCGAACGGTTCGCTGCCCTCGGCGCGCTGCACGCCGGGCTGGACCCGCACATGGTGCACCACCCACGGTGTGCCCGCGATCGGCAGCCCGGTCCCGGAGAGCGGGCTGCCATTGAGCTGCACGCTCGCCCCGGACCGCACGACGAACGACAGCCAGTGGTCCCGGAATCCGGTGGGCGGGATCAGCACGATGTACTCGTCCACGTACTGCTCGCTGCCCACGTTGAGCGTCATGGCCGGGTCGCCATAGCCGCCGCTTCCGGAGCACCCGGACGACGGCACCCCGGGGGCCGTCGCCGCCGCCATGAACTGCCCCGCGAGAATGGGGCCCGTCGCCCGCGCGAGGAAGCTGGTCGAGGACCGCAGCTCCCGCACCTCGCCCCGGTTGAGCGTGAACACGTCGATGCCCTCCACCGGAGGGGTCAGCTCCACCATCGTGCCATCCTCTGCCGCGATGAACCGCCAGTAGTCCACCTCCGTGCCCCGCGGGCTGAACTTCGTGGCGATGACCTCCGTGCCCCAGGTGTCCACCGGCACGAGCTGCTGCTCGATGTGATCGCAGCAGCAGTTGCCCACCGGCACCTCGGCGCACATGTGCCCGAAAAACACGCCGACCGGTGCGCTGCTCGTCACCCGGCTGCCCGTGAGGTCGAGCCCGGTGGCCGCCGGCGTGGCGAAGGAGACGACCTCGCCCCGCGCCAGCGTCGTCTCGAACGTGCTGCCCGCCGCCACCGCGGGAACCCCCTGCCCCGCCTCGGTCGCCGTCGCCGGAGTGAACCGGATGACCGTGTCGTCTTCCGCCGCCACCACCGTCACGTACGCGCGGCCCTGTTGCGGCCGGCCCTCGAACGACCGCCCCGCCCAACGCGACGCCTGCAGGCTCGGCCAGCCCACCACCAGGTAGTCCGTGCCGAACGACGTGCTCGGCAGCAGCAGCGACGCATCCGTGGACGCGAACCCGCCCCGATCGATCGGCGCGAACTGGTGCGCGGTGATCGGGCCGTCCGCCTCCACCCGGAAGCTGTTCATGGTGCGGCTGGAGAACGGCACATCCCGGCGCGGCAGCTCGATGGTCTCGAGCCCGCCCGCCGCCACCGTGCGCGTGGTGACCGGCGCGCCGTTGCCCTCGGTGACCGTCACCTCCACCGGGTCCGCGGACACGTTGCTGACCGTGACCGCGATCGGTTGGGCCACCCCCTCGCCCATATGGTCCAGCTTCACGGCGAAGAACTCGCAGCCCACCACGCCCTTGTCGTCCACGACGCACCCCGTCTGACATGCCCCCTGCGCACAGCGCCCCGCCGCGCAGGTGCGCACGGTGTCGCCGAGGGCGCCGTCCGCCGTGCACTGTACGACGCGGTCCCCGTCACAGACGGTCCCCCCCGGCACGCACGCCGCCGCGCGACACGCCCCGTCGAAGCACACCTCGCCCAGTACGCACGTCTCCCCCACCCAGCCGGCGCCGCTGTCGTCACACACCTCTTCGCGGGCCGGCGTCGCGCACCGCTGCTCCCCGGGGGTGCACGCCTCGGACACCCGGCACTGGTCGGCGATGCATGCGCGTCCATCGCCGCACGGCTCTTCCCGCCACGCCTCCCCGTCCGCATCGCACAGCTCGACCGTGTCCCCGTCCACACACCGACTGCTGCCCGGCGCGCAGATGCGGTCCGTGACCAGCGGTGGCTCGCCCGTGGTCTCGCGTTCGCCGGGATCCTCCTCCGAGCCGCCCACGTCCGCGCCGGTGGGCCCCGCGCCCCCGCCCCCCGCCGGCGGCCGAACCTCCCGCCCCGGCCGCTCTCCGGTCTCTCCCGACGCGCCATCGTCGCCGCACCCGATCATCCACCCGGCCAGCCCGAGGAGCAGCACGGCCCCCCACGTTCCACCTTTCATCACCACACCCCACATTCGGAAACCACGTGACGCGACAGCCCCTTCCGGGCCAGCCCCGCCTCGGGTCTCGCACGACCGCCGCGCACGGGTCAACGCCGACGCCCGCGGGCGGACGGGCAGGGGCTCAGGCACCCCCGCCGGGCGGGAGAAGGGTCTTCTCGCGAAGCATCTCCACGGTGGTGACGAGTCGAGGCGAGAGTCCGGTGGCGAGGCCAGGGCGGTCCATTGCCTACCACCCGCGGTGCTGCCGCGAGCTGGCATCAGGACGAGAGCGGACGAGCGGGACGGCGGCAACCATTCGACGTCTCACGGCTGCGAATCGAGCACCGGGGCGATGAGCACCCAGCCCTCGAAGGTCTCGCCGCCGGGGAGGTCGAAGACACCCTCGGCCAGGAGTCTGTTGTCGAGCCAGTAGAGTGAGGAGACCTGGCGTGCAGGGACGGAGAAGTCGGTAGGGGTTCCGTCGGGGGTCAGTGCGACGAGCGCTGGTGCTCCGTCCGGGGGTTGGGTTCGGCCGAGGAACACGTGGGCATCGCCGCCAGCGAGCGTGCCCCCTTCCGACCATTCGAGCCCGGCGCCGACGTTCGTCAGCTCGCCCTGGCCATCGAGCGCCGCGACGCCCGGACGGGGCTCGTTGTTGACCCCGGTGAACCGACCGGCGAGGAAGAGGCGCTCGTCCAGCCAGGCGAGGTGCGTGACCCGCGGGCTGCCGATCTCGAAGCCTTCGGGGTAGTCGATCGCCCAGTCGAGCAAGTTGCCATCGTGAGACAGGGCGGCGAAGTCGGGGTGGTTCCGGATGGTGCCGAATTGCCGGAAGCGTCCGGCCACGAAGACGTGGGTGTCCGTGCCGAGGAGGGTGAACGCTCCCGCGTTTCCGGCGCTCCACGCGAGCTCGCCGGTCTCGGCGTCGAACACCTGCAGCGAGGGGTAGTTGGCGAGGCCTTGCGGGCCGACGACGGCTGCGGCGATGCGATCACCGAGGACGGCGAGGGCGGCCACGTCCCGGGCCCTCTGGTGGGGGTCGGGGCGGATCGGGGCGGGTGTCCAGTCGGTGAGCGTCCCCTCCGGGGTGACGGCGGCCAGACGCTGGCGCGGTTCGCCGCCGATGCTGGCGAACGAGCCGCCGAGAAGAAGGCGGTTCCCATGCCAGGCGAGGATGTCGGCGTACGCGTCGTCGACGTCGATACGGAAGTGGGTCACGGCGCCCTCCGGGGTGACGGCGGCCACGCTTCGTCGCGGAATCGACTCGGCGGCTTCGAGAGGACCGCCGAGGACCACGTCGTCGTGGCCCACGGGGGCGATGGCGTGAATCTCTCCGTCCGCATGCGGCGTCCAGTTGTCGAGTTCTCCGGCCCATGTGGCGCGGACGATCTCGCGCGGGTTCGCGCCGGGCGTCGTGAGGTCTCCGATGATGACGAGACCGGCGGGTGTCGGAAGCAGGTCCCGCACCTCTCCCGTCAGGTTGCCGCCAAGGCGCACGTCGAAGCCGGAGAGCGCCGCGTCCTCCAGGCGGATGCCCACCACGCGCAGGTATCGGCCATCGCCCTGCACGGAGAGCTGCCCACCGACGTAGAGGACGTCGCCATGGACAGCCATGGCGCCGACGACGCCCTCGACCGAAGGCGTCCAGTCCAGCAGCTCGCCGCCCGACGTGATCGCGGCGAGCGTGCTCCGGACCTCGCCATTCACCTGGGCGAAGTTGCCGCCGATGTGGACCACGCCGCCATCGGTGGCGACCGCGTGGATGATCGCCGGCGCGCCGTCGGCGAGGACGGCGTGGGGCGCCCAGTCCAGGAGCTCCCCGTCGGTGTCGAACGCCGCGAGCCCCGTCCGGGCTTCGCCGTCGACCGCGGTGAACCGACCGCCCACCACCAGCATCCCGTTCGTCGCCGCGAGCCTGAGTTCCGGTCCCAGCATGGGAACGGCGAACTCCGGCGCCCAGTTGTGGCGCCGCCCCGCGCGATCGAAGGCGACGAGAGCCGATTGCGTGACCTCATCGGAATCCACGCCCCTCACGCGGCTGAACCGGCCGGACACGTGAACGGTGTCCCCGTGTACGAAGATTCGCTCCACGTTGCTCGCGCGGAGCGCCACGTTCGACCAGCCGGATACCTCGGGCGCCCATCCGCCCAGCCGTCCGGAGGCGTCCACGTGGGCCAGGTTCACCCTGGGCTCGCCTGCCACGTCCTCGAAGTCTCCCCCGAGGAAGACCCCGCCGCGGCCGTCCGGCGCCAGGGCCATCACCCGTCCGTGCACTCCGGGCCAGCCGGAGCGCCACTGCATGGCCTCACCATAGCGCGCCATGCCGCGGATCGCCTCGGGACGGATCAGGAACGTGAACCGCCCGGCAAGATAGAAGTTGCCATCGGGTCCCACAGCGGCCGACCGGATCGGTCCGTTGGCCTTCAGGAGCGGAATCACCTCCGCGAGGCACTCGTCCTCGCCCAGGGTGCAGCCCCGGATGAGCCTGCACGCGTCGTCGACCTCCTCGCGGCTGGGCAGGCAAGGTCCACAGGACGCCGTCTCGCCCTCCTGCAGGCACGTTCTGCCGGACGCTCCGCAGTCGAGGGTCAGGCAGGGGTCCGGTGCGGAACCTTCGCTGCTGTGCGGTGTGCCGGGCCCACTGGGCGCGCCGGAGTCGGTGGGCGCCACCGAGTCCCCGTTCGCGCCGGAGGTGCCCGGCTCCCCGGAATGGCTGGGACCTGTGGCCGCGGTCGTCGCATCCGGAGCGTCGCTCCCGACATCCCCTGCTGAGGTCCCGGTCCCCTCCGAGACATCGTCCCCGGATTCGCTCGGCCGGTCGGAAAGCTGCGTGGAATCGTCCAATGCGTCGTCGGCAGCGGCATCCGAGCAGGCGAGTTGCCAGATGGTGCACGAGGCCAGGAGGAATCCGGAGACGGTCCGGCGGAGGGTCTGGCGGGTGGCGCTGCGGCGCCGGCGCGGGTGAAGGGTCTTCATCCTGTATCTCACGGAGGGACGGTCAGCGAGGAGCGCAGGGCACGTCCCGGCATCTTCCCCGGCTCCCGGAATCGACGTCAAGGTCCGTCGGGGCGAACGGTGTCCACGAAGGAGAGCATGCGTGTCCGCACGAGGCACGCCGCCCCAGTTCCGGGTTGCCGACAGGATCCTGCGGACAGGTCGGGGGGGGCGTGGTCCCCCCACAGCCCCCTGCGGACGCAGTCCTGCTGCGCAGGCCAGCGTCCTCGGTGGGGTCGGTCGGAGGTCTGCGACAGGATTCCCAGTACCGTGGCGCTACGGGTACCCTCCCACATCACAAGTCGATCATCAGGTCCTCCATGCCCCGGAGGGGCGGGAACCCGCATCACCTTCCTCGCATCGGGTGGGCTCAGGATACCACGGCGAGCAGCTCAGTCCTGGTCGTCAGGGTGGTCCAGGAATTGGGTCCCAGCCCCAAGGCCCTCAGTTCCGCGGCCTGCATTCCTCCTCGTCGAGGAGGGCGAGGGCGCGCATGGTTAGGGCGCTATCGGGAACGAATTCGAGGAGCTTCCAGTGGGGGGTTCCCCCCCGGATGGGGGCCAAGCTGTACCACATGCGCTCGAGATACACGGCCTGCTGCGTCGGCGTGAGCGTGGTGAACTGGGCTGCATGTCGGACAAGTTCGGCGCGTTCCCGCCGTACCCCCGGGAAGGGTTCGAGGTACTTCCGGGCGGCTTCCATGGCCCGGGCCAGCTCTTCGTCAGTGGGGTTCATGTCGTCGCCATTCATGGGGCCTCCTTGAGGATCTGGGCTTCGGTGGCGGTCGCGATGCGGACGAGCGTGGCGATCCGGTTGTCGAAGAGTCTGCGCACCACCGCCTCGTCGACCGGGCCGAGGGTGCGCAGGGTGCATAGCCACGCGTCGCGCTCGGCGGTGGCTTCCTCCTCGCTGCGCAGCAGCAGGAGCGCGGCGAGGATCATTCGGCCCTGGGCGAGGAACTCGAGCATGATGTCGCTCGTGGCGATGCGCTCGACGGGGTCCTCGTCGCTGTCCCAGGGCATTCGGGGGAAGATCTCGTCGTGTGGAGGCGCTTCCTCGGCGATGCGGCGGAGACGCTCGCCGAGCTCGCCATGGAGGGCGTCCCGCGCGGCGCAGGCGCGCTCCGTCCAGTCGGCGAAGCGCAGGGCGTTCGTGGGCTGCAGCAGCATTGCGGGCCGCAGGTCGTGGGGCAGGTCCCAGGCCAGGGGATGCGCCAGGTTGTGGACGATGGCCACGAGGTCTCGCAGCAGGCTCGTTCGCTCCTCGAGGGTCATCCGGGCAAGGCGCTCCGCATCTCGGCGTACCTCGGCGGCCATGGCGATCCCATGGGCTGCGTTGTGGACGGCGATGCTTCTGAGCACCTCGTCCGGAATCACGTCGCTTCGTGGCGGACCACAGCTGAACTGGGGCGGACTGCGCATGTCTCCTCCCTGGGTGCGCGGGACGGGGGCAGGGAACGTGCACGCCAAGCCGGCACGGTTCATGCCGCCGGTGCAGATTCAGGCCCGGCGCTCGAAATTTCTCCGCGCGCAGGGCACTGGCCTCCCCCATCACGCGAGCCGACGACCGTTGCGGACAGAAATTCGGGGATGCATTGTGCGGACACGTTTCGGGGTCGTCGAGGATGCGGGTTGGGATTGTGGGGGGGGGGGGGGGGCCCCCCCCCCCCCCCC
>REDH01000046.1 GCA_007693585.1 Deltaproteobacteria bacterium | reverse complement strand
CGACAGACCCCGAACCCACAGACCCGGGCGCGACAGACCCCGAACCCACAGACCCCCCGCTTCCTTCGGTCGCGACACTCCCCGTCACGAACATCGGGGAGTCCCAGGCGCAGTTCAACGGAACGCTGACGATGATCCCACCAGGGGAGGAACCTACAGTCGGCTTCTGCTTCGTCGCCGGGACCGGAGTCGAGCCCCGCTTGGGAACTCCCGGCGCTGTCTGCGAGCCTGTGCAGCAGCTTCTGGCGCCGAGCCCGTTCGACCGGCTTCAGACCGATCTGATGCCCGGCACCGAGTACACGGTCGCCGCGTATGCGCAGGGCGCGAACGGCATCGCCTACGGCGAGAGCATCGTGTTCCGCACCGTTCTCCTGCCGGTTGTGACGAGCTCGCCGGCTGGCTCAGTGACGGCCACCTCGGCCAGACTGCGCGGCAATCTGGTCGTTCTGGGAGAACCGCCAGCCACCCGGCTCGGATACTGCCTCGTGGCCGGGGTCGACACCCCCCGCGACGGCCAGCCGGGCACCTTCTGCCGGAATGCACCCGGCGGCACCGTGAGCACCGGCCCGTTCGAGGTGGACGTCGTGGAGCTCCTCCCGGGCACCACCTACAGCTTCGCGCCGTTCGCCGACACCGACGCCGGGCGTGTCTACGGCGAGACGGCGAGCTTCCAGACCCAGTAGGCCCGTCCCCCGCTTCCCTCCAGCACGATTTTCCCGTACCTTCCTCCGGTCACGCCCGTCCTCCAACCGTGCCGGAGGAGACTGCCGATGTGTCGTCCGTTCCCGTTCCTGCTCTGCGCCCTGGCGCTCGCCCTCTCCGTTCCGGGCTGCGCCGCCGGGGACGCCATCGACAACGAGGTACAGCGGCCTCCACGGCCCGACCGGCCCGAGCCGCCCCCGGTCCTCGACACCACCGACGGCCTGCCCGCCGAGAGCACCGCGCCGGGGAGCCTGCCCAACGACACCTCCGCCAGCGCGGCCGGGTCCGAAGGAACGTCGCCGCCCTCGGGTGAACCCGGATCCGACCCCAGCGCAACGCCAGACCCCACCGCAACACCGGACCCATCCGGAACACCGGACCCATCCGGAACACCAGACCCATCCGGAACACCAGACCCATCCGGAACGCCAGACCCCTCCGGAACGCCAGACCCCTCCGGGACACCAGGCCCCTCCGGAACACCAGACCCGACGGAACCCGTGGACACCTGCGAGGCCCCGTTCACGTCCTGCGGCGGGGTGTGCGTCGACACCCGCAGCACCCGCGAGCACTGCGGCCAGTGCGGGGTGAGTTGCCGCTTCGATCAGCGCTGCGTGAGCGGCTTCTGCCTGTGCGAGCAGGGCGCGCTCGAGTGCGGCGGAGTGTGCCGCGACATCCAGTCGGACGTCGAGCACTGCGGCGGCTGTGACATCCGGTGCGGCACGCTGCAGGTCTGCGTCTCCGGCACATGCCGGGATGACTGCCCCGACGGCCGCAACGTGTGCGGCAACGCATGCGTGGATCTGCAGACCGACGCGCTGCACTGCGGCACCTGCGACAACGCGTGCCCCGGCAACCAGTCGTGCGCCTCCGGGAGCTGCACCTGCGAGGGGGACCTGACCGCCTGCGGCACCCAGTGCGTCGATACCCTCACCGACGACACGCACTGTGGGACGTGCGGCACCACCTGCCCGGCGGACCGCACGTGCAGCGGCGGAACCTGCGTCTGCCGCGCAGGGCTGACCGAATGCGACGGCGCGTGCATCGATGTCCAGTCCTCGGACGCCCACTGCGGCGCCTGCGGCAACGCGTGCAGCCCTGACCGCATCTGCACCCGCGGCGACTGTGTCTGCCCGGACGGGTTCACCGACTGCTCCGGCGACTGCGTGGACACGCTCGTCGACGAGGCCCACTGTGGTGGTTGCGGCGCCGGATGCGCCACCGGGGAGACGTGCTTCAGCGGCGCGTGCGCGAGCTGCGCCCCGGGAGAGCTCCCCTGCGGCGACGCCTGCGTCGACCCCGCCATCGACCCCGACCACTGCGGCGGCTGCGACATCCGCTGCGACCCTGGCGAGACCTGCCTCGGCGGCGAGTGCCGCTGCGATCCCGACCACCTCGCCCCGAACCACAACGCCAGCCAGGCCACGCGACTGCCCATCGGCGATCTCCGCCCCGGCGCGGGACGCGGCGGCGCCCTCTCCGGGCTCCGCCTGTGCCCCGGCGCCGACGACTGGTACCGCCTCGAGATTCCCGGCGAGCGCGGCGAGGTCGTCGTCGAGCTGTCCGGGGACTGCACCCAGCCCTCGTTCAACCCCGTCATCGAGGTCGTCAACGAGAGCGGCAGTCCGCAGGCCTCCGCCAGCTCCGGCGGCGCATCCGGATGCCCCCGCCTCGCCACGCGACTGGGCCGAAACACCCGCTACCTCCGGGTCCGCTCGCCCGACGGGACCCCGGGTCTCTACCACCTCGCCATCCACTTCGACGAGCTCCAGGAGCGCGAGAGCAACGACGTCCGCTCCCGCGCCAACGGCCCCTACCACCGCGCCGCCATCCTCCACGGCCGGCTCGACGACGACTGGGGCGACTCCACCGACTTCTTCCGCTTCGACCTCCACTTCGCCGGCGAGATGAGATTCTTCACCTCCAACTGCATCGCCTGGAACAACATCGAGGTGCAGAACAGCAGCGGCTCCCGACAGGGACGCGCCTCCACCAGCAGCGGCTGCTCCACCTGGACCGGCGAGCTCGATCCCGGCACCTACTACGTCCGCGTCACCACGCGGTTCTTCAACGAATGGGGCACCTACCGGCTCAACTTCGTCGGCGGTCCCGTCACCGAGGTCGAGCCCAACAACACCCCCGCCACCGCCACCCCCCTCGGCACCCCCCGCACCGCCGGCGAAGGCGCCCTCACCCGAGACGACGTCGACCACTGGCGCATCACCCTCACCGAGACCACCAACCTCCACCTCCAGACCCGCGGGACCTTCCACCCCTGCGAGACCGACACCACCCTCGAGCTCCGCTCCGCCGACGGACAGACCCTCCTCGCCGCCACCAGCGCCGGCGGCGCCACCGTCCACGGCGGCACCGGCACCTGCGCCGTCCTCCGCGCCAGCACCCACCCCGCCCTCCAGAACCTCCCCGCCGGAGACTACATCGTCACCGTGCGCGGCACCGACGGCGCCCGTGGCCCATACCTGCTCAACGTCATGCGCGACTGAAGCCATGCGCGACTGAGCCCCCGCTCCCCCTCCTCCCATGCCCCAGCCCAGC
>REDH01000011.1 GCA_007693585.1 Deltaproteobacteria bacterium | reverse complement strand
GCGAACGGTGTAGCGGCGAACGGTGTAGCGGCGAACGGTGTAGCGGCGAACGGTGCGGCGGCGAACGGTGCGGCGGCGAGCTTTGCGGCGGCGAACGGTGCAGCGGCGTGGCCCTGTGCCGACGTGCGCGCTCGTGTGACCGAGCGAAAACGCACGGGCTACGACACCGCCCGTGAAGCGGGCGCAACCTAGGGTGCCCGTCCCGCGATGTTCAAGGAGAATCGGGATCCGCGACCCGCAGCACCACCTTCCCGGTCGTCGTGTTGCTCGCGAGCAGATCGTGGGCCTGCTGCGCCTGCGCGATCGGCATCACCCGGTCCACGACCGGGTGCAGGGTGCCGTCGGCGAGCGCTCCCCAGCAGTCCCTTCGCAGGCCCCTCGTGAGCGCCACCTTCTCCTCCCGGCTGCGGCTCCGGAGCACGCTCCCCTGCAGGCGCAGGCGGCGGGTGAGCACGAGCCCGAGCGGGAGCTCGGCCTTGAAGCCGCCGAGCAGCCCGATCAGCACGAGGGTTCCTCGCTTGCGGAGCAGCTTGAGGTTTCGCGCCACGTCGGGGCCGCCCACAGGATCGAAGATCACGTGGGCTCCTTCCTCGAGGGCATTCCGGAGCTGCTCGTTCAGGTCGGCGGCCCGCCGGTCGAGGGCCACATGCGCACCGAGCGCCCGCACCGCGTCGAGCTTCCCGGCGCTGGTCGTGGCCACCACACGCGCGCCGAGGTGTCGGGCGATCTGCACGGCTGCAGTGCCGATCCCGCTGGCGGCGGCGAGCACGAGCACGGTCTGCCCCGCCTCGAGCCCGCCCTCCGGAACGAGATTCGTCCATGCGGTGTAGAAGGCCTCCGGCACGGCAGCGGCGTCCTCGAGGGAGAGCGCATCCGGCACGGGCAGGACCATCGACGCGTCCACCACGACCTGCTCGGCGTACCCGCCCCCCTCGAGGAGCACGCACACGCGGTCGCCGGGCCGCACGCCCTCGACATCCGGCGCGACCTCGTCCACCACGCCGGCGGCCTCGAGCCCGAGGATCTCCGAGGCCCCGGGCGGAGGAGGATACTTCCCGATGCGCTGCAGCAGGTCGGCGCGGTTCACGGCGGTGGCGTGCACCCGGATGCGCACCTGACCGGCCTGCATCGTGGGCGCCGGCACGTCCCCCCACCGCAGCGTACCCTCGCTCTCCTCGACGATGATGGCCTTCATGTCGCTCCTGGCTCGTGTTCGCTTCCCCGGGGTCCCCGATGCCGCCCGGCCGCGTTCGCTCCCGCGCCGCTGCGTCACCGGCCTCGGGACCGCTTCCGTCTGTACATCCGCGCGTCGGCCGCCTGCAACAGGTCGTCGATCGACTCCTCCCCCCGGGCGCACAGCGCTCCGCCGATGCTGGCGGCCACCTCGATCGTCCCGTCGTCCTCCAGCGCGATCGGATCGGCCAGCGCCAGACTGAGCTCCCGAACGCGCCGCTCGAGGTCATCCCGCTCCACGATCCCCGGCAGCAGCACAAGGAACTCGTCCCCACCCACGCGCGCCACCATGTCGGTGACCCGGGTCGTGTCGCGAAGCCTTCGGGCGACCTCGCCGAGCACCCGGTCCCCCGCCTGGTGGCCGTGGGCGTCGTTGACGGACTTGAAGCCGTCGAGGTCCACCGACACCACGGCAAAGCCCTCTCCTCCCTGCCGCGTACGCCGGTGCAGGCGCTCCAGTCGGTCGCGCACGTAACGCAGATTCGGCAAGCCCGTGAGGTCATCGTGCAGCGCGAGCTGCCGGTTGCGGAATCGCGCGCGCATCAGCAGCACCACCAGCGTCGCCAGCACGCCGCCCAGCAGCAGTCCGAGCAGCCGGAAGACCAACGGCACCTGCAGATGGGCCGGGGCCAGATCACGGCGCAGCTCGAGGGCGAGCACCCAGCTCCCGTTGGGCAGCGGCACGCTCATGAGCACCGGCTCCCGCGCAAACACCTCCGGGTCCCCAAGGAACACGTCGCCCTCCATCCCGAGACCATCGCGCCCGCGCATCGCCAGCGGCCAGGAGCGACTCACCTCGTGCACACCGGCCGCCTCGAACAGGCTGTCCACGTCGATCACGATGGACGCGAGCCCCCAGTACCGCCCCTGAGACCTATCCGGGTTGCGCACATGAATGGGCGTCCGCGCGGCGAGCCCCTCACCGCCCTGCACCAGCTCGAACGGGCCCGCCACCAGCGTCGACCCCAGCTCGATCGCGGCCTGCACACTCTCCCACTGCTCCGGCAGATCCGCATAGCGCAACCCGATCGCCGCCTCGTTGCCCTCGCGCGGGTGCACGAAGCGCAGCACGTTGTCCGGAGCCAGCCCGAGGTTGCGCAGATGGCGCCCCTCCAGACGCAGCTCCTCCGCCAGCGCCCGGAACGTCTCCTCCGTCATGTCCGGATGGATCGCCACATGGGCGATCATCCCGCGCGTCAGGTGCAGCGTGCTCGCCAGCTCCCCCTCCACCTGCGCCCGCAGCACCGCGAGCTGCTGCGTCGCCGCCGCCCGCGCCAGCTCCTCCGCCGCCTGGCCCTGCAGCCGCACGATGTACTCCGTCGTGACCTGCACCACCACCAGCAGCGACAACACCACCGCCGCGCGGATCGCGCGCTCCGCCGGCGACGATCGCAACGACAGGCTGAGCCGATGGGCACGCTGAGTCAACCGGATTCCCCTGAACGAACGGAACGGGCGAGCGAAGAGGCCCCCTCACCCCTGGCCGACTATCGGTGCTTCTGCATCTTGTCGACCGTCGAGCCGAGCGCGCGCTTGAGCTTCTCCGCCGCACCGCTCACCGACTCCTTCACCGTGCCCGCGAAGTGCGTCACCGCCTCCGGACGACGCCCCTCGATCCGCGCCTCCATCATGCACCGCTTGTCGTCCGAACCGCCCTTCGTCGCGTTCTCGTCCGACAGGTGCACCTCCACCCGTGTCACCAACCCGCGAAACCGCCCGAGGCTGTGCTCGATCACACCCCGAACGTGCGCCTCCAGACCCTCGTCCCCCTGCACGCTGCTGTCCGTGTTCACCTGAATCTGCATCGGAATCTCCTCGATTGACGTGTACCCGTCACCCACCCGGACCATCACCGGTTCGAGCACCTCCCGAACCACGACCGAATCGACGGGCGCGAATCATCGCGACCCCACAACATTTGTCGAGCCCTTTTCATGCCCGGGCTGACATCCGGGACACCAGAACGTCCCCCGGGGGGGGGGGGGGGGGGGGGGGGGGGGGGGGGGGGGGGGGGGCGGGGGGGGGG
>REDH01000015.1 GCA_007693585.1 Deltaproteobacteria bacterium | reverse complement strand
GGGACTTAACCCAACATCTCACGACACGAGCTGACGACAGCCATGCAGCACCTGTCTCGCGGCTCCCCGAAGGGCACCAACGTGTCTCCACGCTGTTCCGCGGATGTCAAACCCAGGTAAGGTTCTGCGCGTTGCTTCGAATTAAACCACATGCTCCACCGCTTGTGCGGGCCCCCGTCAATTCCTTTGAGTTTTAATCTTGCGACCGTACTCCCCAGGCGGTTCACTTAGCGCGTTAGCTGCGACAGTCACGGGGTCAATACCGCAACCATCCAGTGAACATCGTTTACGGCGTGGACTACCAGGGTATCTAATCCTGTTTGCTACCCACGCTTTCGCACCTCAGCGTCAGTTCTCGGCCAGGACGTTGCCTTCGCCGTCGGTGTTCCTCCTGATATCTACGGATTTCACCCCTACACCAGGAATTCCACGTCCCCCTCCGAGCCTCAAGCCACGCGGTTTCGAGCGCAACTCCGGGGTTGAGCCCCGGGATTTCACACCCGACCTGCGTCGCCGCCTACGTGCGCTTTACGCCCAATGATTCCGAACAACGTTTGCACCCTCCGTATTACCGCGGCTGCTGGCACGGAGTTAGCCGGTGCTTCCTTCAGAGGTACCGTCAGGACCGAAGTCTGTTCTTCCCTCTTGACAGAGCTTTACGACCCGAAGGCCTTCATCGCTCACGCGGCGTTGCTGCGTCAGGCTTTCGCCCATTGCGCAATATTCCCCACTGCTGCCTCCCGTAGGAGTCTGGACCGTGTCTCAGTTCCAGTGTGGCTGATCATCCTCTCAGACCAGCTACCCATCTTCGGCTTGGTGAGCCGTTACCTCACCAACTACCTAATGGGACGCGAGCCCATCCCGGAGTGGACAAGCCTTTCCTCCACAAAGCCCATGCTTCGTGGATGTATCCGGTATTAGCCCTCCTTTCGAAGGGTTATCCCAGGCTCCGGGGCAGGTTGCTCACGCGTTACTCACCCGTGCGCCGCTCTCCAGGGAACCGAAGCTCCCCTTCTCGCTCGACTTGCATGTGTTAGGCACGCCGCCAACGTTCGTTCTGAGCCAGGATCAAACTCTCCAGTTGAATCGTCACGCACGACACGACACCCCCCGAAGGGAACACCATGCGCACGCTCTGCTCTTGCTGGATGCCACACGAGAATTCCTCCCCGCGTGGACTTGATTGTTGAGATCCCGCACGAAACCCCCAGCCTGCCGACAGCCGACGCATCGCTGCATCAACCCCCTTTCGGCCGGGGCGTCTTCTTCACGCTTCTGTTCAGTTTTCAAAGAACCGTCCGCCACCCCTCCAGCACCCCCTCGCGGGAGCCCTGTCGGCAGCGGGAGGCGGAAGATACTCAGCCCGAGCGCGGAGTCAAGCGCAATCTTCGCTCAGGGCCCAGAGGGCCTACGTCGCAGGTTGCCTGTTCATCCCCCAGCCTGTATCGAGCCTGCCCAGAGGAGCACGTGCGCTGCTTCCCTTCACTCGCCCTCCCCTCGACGTCCACGCCATGCTTCGCCGGACGCCGTATTCCCCCGACCCTTTCGTTCATGCTTCGCATCACTGGCGGTCAACTTCGTGGCTGCAGGCTCCGCGCGCCGAGCGGTCGTTCGACCCGTCCCACAGGCGCGCGCGTTCGTGAAGCGCTCTTCCAGATGCTCTCGGTCCACGTGGTGCCCAGGCTTGATGGACAACCGGGCGACGGCTGCACTGTTGAGCGCCTGCAGCCTCCGGGCTCCTTCGATGGACTTCGCATCCTCGATCTCTTCGCCGGCAGTGGTGCTCTCGGACTGGAAGCCGTCAGCCGCGGCGCGCGCGGGTGCACCTTCGTCGACTTCTCCGAGGCCGCCCTGGCATGTCTCCGGTCCAACCTCCTGACTACGCGCACCACGGCAAAGTGCATCGTCCTGCGTGGGCGCGCACCCGAGGCACTGAGCCGTGTCCGAGGCTGCTTCGATCTCGTCTTCATGGACCCTCCGTACCGTTACCCTGACCACGAGACGACGCGCGTCCTCGATGCACTCGGCGAGTTGAAGCTCCTTGCTCCACAGGCTGTTGTCGTGCACGAGCACGATGCACGGTGCGCCCCACCAGCATGGCGCGGCACCCGGCCACGGCTCCTGCGGGCCTGGGGAACCACCGCCGTCTCGCTCTACGGTCCGCTGGCAAGCAGCAACTGTTCCCTTGAATCAGTGGAATCATGAGTCGTATCGCGATCTATCCCGGAAGCTTCGACCCCATCACGGAAGGGCACGTGAGCATCGTCAACCGTGGACTGGCCGTCGCCGACCAGATCATTGTCGCGGTTGCACGAAACGTGTCCAAGACCGCCCTGTTCCCACTGAAAGAGCGGATCGACATGGTCACCGAGACCTTTGCCCACAATCCCCGGGTTCGGGTGGATACCTTCGACGGCCTTCTCGTGGAGTACGCCCGTTCTCGCAACGCGCGCATCATCCTTCGCGGGCTTCGCGCCGTGGCCGACTTCGAGTACGAGTACCAGATGGCCAACATGAACAGGCGACTCGCCGAGGGCGTCGAGACCGTCTTCCTCATGGCGTCGCCGGACACCTTCTACGTCAGCTCGAGACTGGTGAAGGAGGTTGCGGCACTCGGGGGGGACATCACAGGTCTTGTCCCGGAGCCCGTTCTCTCCCGACTGCCCGCAGCTCCTTCCACGGACGACTGAGCCCGCCCTCCACTCCATCAGAGCGCCGATCCGCGCTCAACACACCGAGACCGGAATCAGAAGATGAAGATCGCTGACCGAATCAACTCCATTCCCGCCAGTCCCACCCTCGCAATCACCGCCAAGGCCAAGGCCCTTCAGGCCGATGGTGTCGATGTGCTCAGCTTCGGGGCGGGCGAACCAGACTTCGCGACACCCGAGCCCATCTGCCAGGCAGCGATCGCAGCCATCCAGCAGGGGCACACCCACTACACCGCGGTGGGCGGATTGCCTGCTCTGAAGGAGGCGATACGCGAATACACGGTCCCCCGAACCAGCGTGCAGTACAGCGATCAGGAGATCATCGCGTCCTGTGGCGCCAAGCACACCCTTTACAACCTGTTCCTCGCGATGCTCGACCCAGGGGATGAGGTCATCATCATTGCGCCCTACTGGGTCAGCTATCCCGTCATGGTCCAGATGGCCGGTGGCAAGCCTGTCATCATCCGTGGTGCGGCCGACAATTCCTTCCTGCCCACACCCGCCCAACTCGACGGCGCCGTGTCCAGTCGTACCCGCGCCATCATCATCAACAACCCGAGCAATCCCAGCGGCGCGCTCTGGGACGCGGACGCCATGCGGTCAATTGCGACATGGCTCGAAAGGAATCCGCAGGTCGCCGTGGTAAGCGACGCCATCTATGATGCGCTTGCCTACGACGGAATTCGGGTCGACGAGCTTCTTCACGTCGCACCCGCGCTGCGGTCGCGCTATGTTCACGTCAACGGCATCTCGAAGGCCTTTGCCATGACCGGATGGCGGCTTGGCTGGGCCTGCGGCCCCGCCGAGATCGTCAGTGCGATGCAGAAGCTGCAGTCCCAGTCCACCAGCAATCCAACGTCGATCACCCAGCACGCCGCAATCGCTGCGTGTCATCTCGGAGAGGAGGTGATTGCGCCGATGCGATCGACCTTTCAGCGCCGCCGAGATCTAATCAGCGACGGGCTACGCTCTCTCGACGGTGTGACGCTTGTTCAGCCGCGGGGGGCCTTCTATGCGTTTCCGGACTTCACGGCGTGGATTGGGCGACGCACCGACGACGGGACCGTCATCGCCGACGACATGAGCCTCGCAGCCTGGTTGCTGGACAGGGCCCAGGTTGCAGTGGTCCCTGGGAGTGCATTCGGAGCTCCCGGATTCCTGCGCCTCAGCTACGCCACCCACGACGACAACATCGAGAAGGGTATCCAGCGGCTCGCCCAGGCGGCGCAGTACCTCGACTGAGACAGGCAGGGCCGATGGCGGCTGCATCCGTCTCCTTCGGAAGTGCCTCGGCCTGCAGGCTCAGACCAAGGCACTGTTTCGTGCCGCCACAGGCACGAGCACCCGCAACATGCGTCGCGACTCCAAGGGCATGAGGCGATCCATGCGCGCCTAGTTGGGCGTTGCGCAGCAGCGGAACCCGATGTGGTCCGCGGCTGTTCCGGGCGCCACTACTTCCCCTGTACGGCATCGAAGCGCCGTCTCGTCGCTGTCGCGGAACGAGCCCCCCATCACGACGTGCTGACCGAACTGGACCCACTCGGCCACGTTGCCCGAGAGGTCGTACACGAACTGCTGACGGTCATACACCGTATCCCCCTGCATCGGCCGCCACGCCGCAAGGACCGAGAAGTCCCTTCGGCATTCGGGGAAGCTTCCCGTGGGTGCCACACCGGGATCATCGACTGTCCCATCGTTGCAGACGCCAGGCAGAAAGCGCTGACAGACGCTGTCGATGCATCGCCAGCCGCTTCCGTCCAGTGCATCATTGCACTCACCATCCGTCGTGCAAGACGGGGTATCGCCCAGATACGGATATCGGCGTTCCTCGGGACTTGCCTCATAGCCGCCGCACATCTGCTCCCACTCCACGCGGTTGCAGAGGCGCCTGTTCGGGATCACCTGTCCGGCCTGCTCCGCAGGCTCCGCGAAAAGGGCTCTCCACGACCCACCACTGCACGCATTTCGAGCTTCATCCCGATCAAGGCCGGTCCAGGGAAGGACGCCGGGCATGGACACCGAGTACAGATCCAACGTGCCCGCCGAGGCTGCCGTCGCGTCAGGGCGAGACGCCTCGTACTTGTCGATGCAGATGAACCCGACCCCACCACCCGCGCCCGGCCGGCGGAACTGCCCACGTACCATGTTGAAGGGGCAGGAGCCGCAGACCGAGAGTCCTGACCCGTTGTCGACCCGACCCTGACATGTGTCATCGAGTCCGTTGCAGGTCTCCTGTGCCGCAGGGCGCTGTCGGACTACCTCGAACTGGCAGTAGCCCATGATGCAACGCTCATTGGCATGACAATCGCCATCCTCGTCACAGCTCGCGGCAGCGGTGCACAGCCCCGCGCCCCCAGGAACACCGGGCGGAGGCCAGGGGGCAGCGGTCGGCTCCCCAGGTTCCGTGCCATTGCCCGGCTCCGTGCCATTGCCCGGCTCCGTGCCATTGCCCGGCTCCGTGCCGTCACTCTTCTGTTCCGGATCACCGGCGGCACTTGCGTCGGGGCTGGACCCTTCCATGGCACCGGACGCACCGCCATCTCCGGCGCCGCTGGGCGGGGGCTCGGTCCCAGGCTCCGTGCCCGGTTCGGTTCCCGGCTCCGTGCCATTGTCCGGCTCCGTGCCCGGTTCGGTTCCCGGCGCCGTGCCTGGTCCGGTACCCGGCCCGGTGGGGTCATCGAGGATGCAGGCCTCGTTGCGTCCACAATCCGAGGATGCATTGCAACGCGCACGGCAGACGCCTTCGACACACGCGTGGGTTTCAGCGCTGCCGCAGTCTGCGTCGGTCGTGCATGCCTCGCTGGTGCGCAACGCGCGGCAGACCCGTCGCTCGCAGAGCTCGCGCGTTCGCGCCGGGTCGCCCGCGATGGTCCGGCAGCCGTCGAAGGGGTCCTCGAGTGCGCTGGGCGTTTCTGTCACGCAGAAGGCGAGCGGCCCACAGTCGTCATTCGTGCTGCAGCCGGTCGAGATGATCGGAGCTTCGATACACTGCGTACGGCGCTGACCACCCTCGAGGCAGAAGCGCAACCCTCGGGTGCAGCTGCCAGCGTCGGTGTTGCACGGCTGAGGCTGGTCCTCGTCGAAGTCGCATTCGCAGACACTGTCGCCTGCACTGTTGGCGTCCACGAACCCATTGCAGTTGCTGTCCTCGCCGTTGCATATGTCATCGGTCCCCGTGTACCCTTGGGCCACGTAGACGTCCTGGCAGTCCTCGAAGCCTCCATCGACGCAGTAGCTCTGCGCCCCTGCGCACACGCCGACCTGAAGCGGACAGAACTCTGGTGGCAGGCCGGAAATGCACTCTCCGTCCGGCCCCGTGCGGGTGCAGATGCAGTTGCCATCCTCGTCAACCTCTGCGCAGTCGACGTGGCCGTTGCAGTTTCGGTCCACGCCATCACACAGTTCATCCGCATCCGGGTTGATCGATGGATCCGTGTCATCGCAGTCCAGTCGTGCGCCTTCCGGACATGCTCCCGGGAACAGCTCCACGAAGAACCCGTCCCCATCCTGATCGACACAGCCACCGCTTGTGCCTCCACCCGCTTCGAGGCAGCGGCCGAAGAACACCTGGTCCGGTGGCGCCCCGGCAACCGGCTCCATCGCCATGCAGTCAAAGCCATCGAGACAGTCGTCATCGCTGTCACAGCCCCAGTTGTCGTCGATGTCGCTCTCGACGGCACAGGCCACGGCCAACGTGCTGCCGATGAAGAGGACGAGGAAGGAGCGCAGGAAGGGATTCCGGTTCATGTTCAACCTGTCGTTCGGACGCTTGCGCAGGGGAGTTCTGGTTGGCGGCAATCAGAAGCGGAGGCGGCCGGAGACGCCGAACCCGTCGGGCGAAGCGGCGGGCGAGAAGCCCACTCGGCTTCCAGGGGCCTGTACCAGATCTGCATCGAAGTCGATGTCGCTGCCGGGGCGCACGAGAAAGAAGACGGTGGATACGACGCCGAGCCCGGCTGCGGTGGCGAACATCGCGTTGGCGAGAGCGGCGTTGCGGCGTGCGCGGTTGATGTCATCCTCGGCGTCGCGTTGGGTCCTTTGCCGAACGAGATCTCCCTCGGCGTTGGGAAACTGGGGCGTCTGCTGGAGGTCATTGTCGAGCGACGAGGCCTGTGTCCCGAAGTAGATGCCCACGCCCAGTGCCGCTGCCGAGCCGGCGAGGGCCGACCATGCAACGGCGCGTTGCCAGCGGCCGGACACGCCTTCCATGTCTCGCTGTCGCTCGGGGCGCAGGCCATAGAGCAGTCGCATCTGGTTGGCGAGCGCGTCCTCGACCGCGCTTGTCCTGGGTTCCGTGGTGAAGAAGCGGTAGTTGACGATCGCGTTGTTCTCGGTCTGCAGCCGGTTGATCGTCACCTCGAACTGGCCTGTGGCCGACTCGGTGATTCGGCCGACGACGACCTCGTCGATTCCGAGTTCGCGTCCGTAGCGGCCCAGACAGACGGGATCGAAGGCGCACTCGAACGCAAGCTCCGCACCCATGATCTCGAATTCATCCTGAAGCGGCTGATTGGACTGGGGCACGATGCTCCGGCCCTCGAGCGTGGGCAGAATCTCGAAGATCCGGCCGGTGAGGCGATCGGCACTGGACGGTTCGAGGGGGCCTCCCGGGACCATCAGCGCGGTCACACGCCGATCGGTCCGGACCGGTTCGGCTGCGTCGTCGCCGAAGTCGAATCCGTCGTCGTCGCCGAAGTCGAATCCGTCGTCGTCGCCGAAGTCGAATCCGTCGTCGTCGTCGAAGTCGAACCCATCGTCGTCGCCGAAGTCGAACCCATCGTCGTCGCCGAAGTCGAATCCGTCGTCGGCAAGGGCCGGCGAGGCTCCGAGCCCGAGGACAAGGAGACACGCCAGTACGCGAGGAATCAAGCCGGAGTGCTGCTTCATGCCCTGTCTTTGTCTGTGTTGAGCGGATGGTGGCGGTAGCATCCGTGTAGCCTTGCCGCTGGCTGGCCCACGGTGGTAGGACTAGCATAGCGGCATGGACGATGTCGAGAAAGGCATTCGAGCCGATGCGTGGGGCGCGCAGAGCACTCCTGAATGCGGAGCAGACACTGTCAGCGGAAGACGAAGAAGCTGGGGCCGAGGCACCCTCTCGTGCAGCCGAGGCTGTCGCAGACAGGGCGACATCGTTCGACATGCTGCTCGAGCGTCTCAGGACGAGCGCACACCCATCCGCAATGGTGGCGAGAACGAGTTGGCTGACCCGCCGCTTCCTGACCTGGGTGCTGGCAAGCGTCGTACTGGCCCAGCGGTGCATCGACTCGCTGCGCGACCTCCAGACACGGGGCGCCGTGGTTCACATCATGCGGACCCGCTCGCTCCTTGATTACCTCTACTTCAACGTGGCTTTCGAGCGAGAGGGCATCCGACCGGCACGCCTCGCCAACGGGCTGAACACCTGGATGCTTCGGCCGTTCGGCGCAGCGCTGATCGCCCTCGTCCGCCGAACGGCCGGTTTCCCCCCAGAGGCGGACTGCCTGCGGGTGCTCGCGCGTGCCGGCGAGTCAGCCACGCTGTTCCTCCAGCGAGGGCGTACGTCGGACGAACAGGACACCGCGGACACCTTGCCATTGCTCGAAGCGCTACTGGATCAGCAGGCGGCCCAGACCACACCCATTCTATGCGTTCCGCTCCTCCTGGTCTGGGAGAAGCGACCCGAGCGGCACCGCCCGACTCTTCTCGACGGAGTGTTCGGCAGCCGACAATCTCCGGGCTTCTTCAAGAAGCTCTGGTACGTGCTGCAGAACTTCTGGCAGAGCTTCCTGCATCTCGGGGCACCCACCGTGCAGGTCTCCTCGGCAATCGACCTGCGCACGTTTCGGGCCGAGAACGGACACCTGTCGTTGTCGGCCATGGCGCTGGCGCTGCGCGATCGGCTGGCAGACGCTCTCGAACGCGAAGAGCGCGTTATCGTTGGGCCGTGGGTGAAGAGTGCTCGGCAGATGCGGGACGAGATACTGGCCGATCCTCGGGTGCGCAACGATCTGGCGAGGCTGGAGATCACGCTCGAGGTGGAACGGACGGAACTCATCGAACGCAGCAGAGCGATCCTGCGCGAGGTCGCGGCGGACTTCAACCTGCTCGCCATCAAGTTCTTCTCTGCCGCACTGACTCCCATCTGGAACCAGATCTACGATGGCTTCGAGGTGGACCACGACGGACTGGATCGCCTGCGGGACCTCGCGACCCGCAAGCGCATCGTTCTGGTCCCAAGCCACAAGAGTCACATCGACTATCTGGTACTGTCGTACGTCTTCTACCAGAACGGCCTGATCCCGCCACACATCGCCGCGGGGCTGAATCTCTCCTTCTGGCCTCTCGGGCCCCTCTTCCGCCGCTCGGGCGCCTTCTTTCTCCGGCGGAGCTTCACCGACGACCCGCTCTATCGGGCCCTGTTCAATGCGTACCTCGTCAAGCTGCTCGAAGAGGGGTTCGCCATCGAGTTCTTCATCGAGGGAACCCGATCGCGTACCGGCAAGCTGAATGCACCCCGATACGGAATGCTCAACATGATCGTCGAGGCGTTCCGGAGTGGCGACGTCGACGCCCTCGCCTTTGTCCCCGTCTCGGTCGGGTACGAGAAGATCATCGAAGGCACCAGCTACCGGAAGGAGCTGGAAGGGGAAGAGAAGCGCAGTGAGGGAATCGGGGACCTTCTGAAGACGTCGGCCGTACTTCGGAGTCGATACGGGCGCGTCTATGTCGAGTTCGGCCAGCCCATCGATCTCGGCGACTTCCTGGGCGAGAGCGCTGCTCGCGCGAGCGCCGTGCCCCGAGACACGGATCTTGCGAGGACCGTGCGACGCCTCGCCTACGCCATCGTCCATGGCATCAACGACGCGACGGCCGTGACACCGAGTGCCATCGCCGCACTCGTGCTGCTCAACGACCCGGGAGACTCGATATCCGATGCGAGGCTGCTCGGTCAGGCCGCGTTCGTCCTGTGCATGCTCCGAGATCGTGGTGCTCGTCTCTCGCGCACGCTTCGCGATGCCATGGGACAACTGGCCTGCGACAATGTCATCACCATCGAGAGCGCCATGGGCCCTTCCCTGCGGGAGGCGGTCGCGCTCTTCGAGGACGACCGCCTGGTGACCTCCGCAGGCCACGAGGACGGTACGGGCGGATGGGCCGTCCCTCGGCACAGGCGGGCCGCCCTCGCCTACTACCGCAACAGCATCCTGCACTTCTTCGTGCCGGAGGCGGTCCTCGCAACCGCACTTGCTCTCGTGCGGGCCGACGAAGCACCTTGCCTGAAGGACAAATGCGTCCCGATCCCTCACGAAGATCTCGTCGAGCGCGTGCGCTTTCTCTCGCGATTGTTCAAATACGAGTTCTGCTTTGAAGCGCGTGACCAGCTAGCCGTTGTCCTCGAACGAACGCTCGTCAGCTTCGAAGAGCGCAACTGGATTCGTCGCAGCGCCGAAGGTATCGAGGCAACCGGCCCCCCCCCGGCCCCGGGATTCGAGTTTCTGCGAGCGCTTCTGCTCCCTACACTCGAATCCTATCGCCTGGCAGCCGACGCCATGCTCGAGAGCGGAGCCGAGTGGGTCGAGCACCGCACGCTCGTCGGCCGCGCACTGCAGCTGGGTCGCCAGAAACTTCGCGACAACGCGTTGCGGCATCCGGAAGCCATTGCACGGCCTACCGTGGAAACAGCCATTCGGCTGCTGTCGGAGTGGCAGCTCCTCGAAACACGACGAGTCACCCGTGCTCGTCGAAGCGTGAGGGAGCTTCGGGTCGGCCGAGGTACCGCGCCGCGGATGCTGCAAGACCTCGTGCAACAGCTCCGGGCTGCGGCGCAGCAGCAGCACCGGGATCCCGACGATGCGCTTGACGGGCCTGCCAGCACCCCGAACCGGATCCCACGCAGTGAAGGTTCCTGATCTTCGGCCCCCCGACCCTTGTTGACCCTCGTTCGTGGGGCCTCTACCGTTGTGAGTGAACACTCATTCACTGTGTCCGGGTTTCCGGAACGGTGAGAACCGAGTTCCCACGACACGCCTCGCGGCACCCGCGGGGCCGACGAACCTCAGGAGAACGGAATGAGCGAAAGGAGCACGAGACCAAGCGGCTGCGCGTTTCTCTTCCATCCGGTGGGCACGGAGCGGGTCCTTACTCCGGAAGACTTCACGGACGAGCAGCGACTGTTCGCGCGGACTGCAGAGGAGTTCATGGAACGGGAAGTCGTGCCCCATGCCGAGGAGCTCGAGAGGCAGGTGGACGGGCTGATGGTCGACAAATTGCGCAAGGCCGGTGAACTCGGGCTGCTCGCGCTCGACATTCCGGAGGAGTTCGGGGGGCTCGAGGTGGACAAGACCACGTCGATGCTGACCGCCGAGAAGCTTGGTACCTACGCGAGCTTCAGCGTCTCTCACGGCGCCCATACGGGTATCGGCATGCTTCCGCTCGTCTTCTTCGGGAACCAGGAGCAGAAGGCACGCTACCTCCCCCGTTTTGCGACCGCCGAGATCATTGGCGCCTACGCGCTCACGGAGCCCGGATCGGGTTCCGACGCGCTGGGCGCGCGCTGCACGGCGGTGCCTGAGAAGCACGACGGGCGTACCTTCTATCGACTCAACGGGACGAAGATGTGGATCACGAACGCCGGGTTCGCCGATCTGTTCACGGTCTTCGCCAAGGTGGACGGCGAGCACTTCACTGCATTCCTCGTCGAAGCCGGGTACGAGGGTGTGTCGACCGGCGCAGAAGAACAGAAGATGGGCCTGAAGGGCTCATCCACCCGGCTGCTCGTTCTCGAGGACGTGCTGGTACCGGAAGAGAACGTGCTGGGCGAGGTGGGGCGTGGGCACAAGATCGCGTTCAACATTCTCAACGTAGGGCGGTTCAAGCTGGGCGTCGGTGTCCTCGGTGCAGCGAAGCGGACCCTCGGTATCTCCGTGAAGTACGCTCTGGAGCGAAAGCAGTTCGGCCGACCGATCGGCACATTTGGTGCCATCCGCGAGAAGCTCGCCCAGATGCAGACACGGCTCTACGCCCTCGAGTCCATGTGCTATCGCGTCGCCGGCTACATGGATGCCACGATCGACACCCTCGACAGCACCTCTCCCGAGTACACGACGCAGCTGATGGCGGCCATCGAGGAGTTTGCGGTCGAGGACTCGATCATGAAGATCTTCGGCTCGGAGGTTCTCGACTTCTGCGTCGACGAGGGCGTCCAGATCCATGGTGGGCTCGGCTACAGCCGAGAGTACGAGGTGGAGCGTCTCTACCGGGACAGCCGGATCAACCGGATCTTCGAGGGCACCAACGAGATCAACCGGATGCTCATCCCGGGCATCCTGCTCAAGCGATCGATGAAGGGAGAGATCCAACTCTTCGAGGTCATCCAGCGCGTCGAGGAGGCCGTCGCCACCGACAAGCCGGAGCTTCCTGCATGGGAGGCCGACGGCCTCGCTCAGGAGGGCATGCTCGTGGAGAAGAGCAAGGAGATTGGCGTCTGGGTCGCGAATCTCGCGATTCAGAAGCACATGGCCGACCTCAAGGACCAGCAGGAGCTCCTGATGGCGATCGCGGACATCATCACGGTCATCTATGCCATGGACTCGACCGTGAGCCGTGTTCTGCAGCACGAGCGGGCAGGCTCATCCCGCCCGGTTCACCACGCCATGGCTCAAGTGCTGGTTGCGGAAGGCTACGCGAAGGTGCTGCAACGCGCACAGGACGTGCTTCCGAGCCTCGCCGCAGGCGAGAAGCTCAAGCGCCGATTCGCGGTCCTCGACAAGTTCAGCTTTCGACCGACCACCGATCTCGTGGCGGCTCGTCGCGCCATCGCCGACGCGGTCACCGAGCTGGGGCGTTTCGTCGCGTGACGGCCCGGCCCGAACAGCCCTTGCCTCGCCGCCACGGGGACATACCGGATTCCGTGATGGGGGAACGCAACACAGAGAGCATCGGTTGACCGGACCAGCAGGACATGGGCTGTCATACAAGGGCACGGTGCGTTCCTGGAGTCGGAATGCGTGGTTTCTCGTTCCGTGGTTGGTGGTTGCATCGTGTTCACCGACCGGACAGGATTGGCGCCCCGATCCCGAGTTGCCAACCGACGCCGGTACCGAGGCGTCGGGGCCTTCGCCAGACGCGTCGTCCTCCGGCTCCCTTCCGGACACGCCCGCCGCCAGCAGCCGCCGTTCGGAGGGTGACACCTCCCTGACCCCGAGTCGTCCAACCTCCTCGTCAGACAGTGCCGCGCACTGTCTGACGACCTGCGCTCCTGACGAGCTGTGCCACGAAGGGTCGTGTGTCCCCCACCCATCATGCAACTGCGGACCCGGGACCTGGTGCAATGCCCGCACGGAGGACGGCACCCCGGTCTGCGTGCCGGGCTGCCTGTCGGATGCAGACTGTGCCGGAGGCGAACGCTGTGACGACGGCACATGCCGGAACGACTGTGAGACGCACGCCGATTGCCCCCATGGTCTCGCCTGTCTGTTCGGCTGGTGCCTGCCCGGCTGCAGTGAAGACGACGAGTGCCCGGAACCACTGATCTGTGGGGAGGCGGGGCGCTGTGTCGTTCCGGAGTGCGGCGATGACCTGGATTGCCTCCCGGGCCAGCGGTGCGTCGACGCACGGTGTGTACTTCCTGACGGCCTCGATTGCGTTCAGGATGATGACTGCGGGCGAGACTTCGTCTGCAGTCCGGAAGGCCAGTGCGTGCGATGTCTGGAAGACGAGGATTGCGGCCCCGCCGCGTACTGTACGATCTCGGGTTGCGAGCCTTCCCCCCTGACCGGCCCGGTGTTCGAGCCCTACACCCCGATCGGACTGGAGACGTTCAAGTGGCGTCCACGAGACGTGGACACTCTCGGGTTCGGGCCGGGCTTCGCTCTCTTCGACATGAATGGAGACGGCCTGCCCGATCTGTTCACCGGACGTTACGCCATGCCAGACTCCGCCGCCTGCATCTGGAGGAACGAATCGACGCCAGGAGTGGCACGGTTCGTTCCTGTCGAGGATCTCTGCAGCGGTGAACTCGGCGACGCCTTCGCGGCCTGGGGCGTGGATCTGGATGGGGATGGTCGGGACGAGCTCCTGCTGCTTCGCGAAGGCGGCGCGGAGCTGCTCCGCTTCGAGCCCGAGTTTCGGCGACTGGCGATCGAGCATCCGCGCTTGAATCCGGCGGCGCGACGGCCGTGCATCCCGGGAGCGGTTGCACCGCTTGACGTGACCCTCGATGGGCGGCTGGAGCTTGTCCTCGGATGTCAGGCGGGCAGCACATCAAACGAACCCGCGATGGACTACGACTGGGAGAACATCATCCTGCGGCAGACAGACGAAGGCGGCCTCGTCCCCCTGAATGAGGAGGGACATGAACTTCTGGTCCGGAACGACGCCACTCGCGAGCTTCCCGGTGGTGGCCAGGGCGGCTGCACCCTCGCCCTGGGACTCGTGGACATCAACGACAACGGGCTGCTGGACGTCGTGCTCGCGAACGATGCCTTCTCCACCCTTTTTCGGCGCAACCAGTTTCACGAGCAGGGATACGCAGCGATTCGATGCTCACCAACGGAAGCGTGCACCTGGCGCTGGCTGCCCGTCGGAAGCGGCACCACAGGATGGGGCGCGTTCATGGGCGTCGGAACCATTCGGGTCGACGATGAGGACTGGATCTACCTGACGGATTGGGGCCCGAACAGACTTGTTCGCTGGACCGGTGAAGGACTCGTGTCCGAGTCCGTCCCGCGACTCGCGGACCTCGGGAGACGTGGAGGCACCCTGCTCTTCGCCTGGGGTGTCCAGGTGGACGATTTCTCCGGAAACGGGCTGGACGACATCCTTGTCACCCAGGGTGCCGTGCCGGGCGCAGAGCGCGTGGAATTCATGGCACATCGCGACACGCTTCTCGTTCAGCTCGGCGATGGAACCTTCAGGAGCCACGACGAATCCGCCGGACTGCTCCTGCCGTCCAGAGACCGCTCGGGGCACCCGGAGCAGCCCACATCCTCACGAAACACAATCCGGGCCGATGTCACGGGGGGCGGCTTCATCGACCACCTCGTGGGCAATCTGCATGGCCCACTCACCTTCTATCGCCAGGTGAACACGGACGATCAGCAGCCGGTTCGAGCATGCACACTCCGACCAAGCCCCTCCGTCGTTCCTGCGCACGCCTCCGGATACGCTATTGCCGAGCATGACTCCCGAGAGTTCAGGGTTCGCGACAGTCAGGGGCAGATGCGTGCCGCGCCACCCGGCACCATTCTCAGCAGACACACCCGCGGCGTCCTTCGCTTTCCGTCCGGATGGGAGACCCCGTTCACCTGTGTGCCCGGCGATGGACCGGTTGACCTCGTCGAGCCGGACTGGCTGGCTGTGTCTACCTTCGATGGAGGGCTTCAGATCGTGTTTCGCGAGTGGCCCTCACACCGCTCTCCGCCAGAAGAAGTCACGGCATTCGTTCGCGAAGCGGAAGGACTGACCACGACCGTGATCGACCTCTCCCCCGCTTCGGATGCAGGACTCCAGTGGACTGCGCCTCACGATGCATTGCCCGCAAACGCTGCTCGCATCATGCTTCGGCTCGACGGGAGATACGTAGCGCGCTGGTGGCCGGTACAGCAGTACGCGCAATGATCGGTCACGGGTGTTCCGATTCGATGCGTCGGCTTCGGCGAAGAATGTTGTCGTTCCGAATGGAACACACCACCTTTCTCGCGTCGGCGTGCGCCGGAGGCGATGCCGATTCCCCAGTAGGAGGCCTGCCATGACCAATCGCTACCAGCCCAGTATCCTCGATCTCCGTTCGTGCCGGACGTTCGCACTGACTCTGGTGCTGGCACTCAATGCGGGATGCGGATCCGACACAGGTGAAGAGCGCGATTCGGACCTTGTGTCATCCACCAGCGACTCGACCACCGAGCAACCCGACGCTTCGTCCCTCGTGGAGAGCGGAACCGACGCTTCCGTCCCGCCCACCCCATCGACGTCACGGGGACCCACCCCCTCCACGTCACAGGGACCCACCGCACCGAC
>REDH01000073.1 GCA_007693585.1 Deltaproteobacteria bacterium | reverse complement strand
CCACCGCACACCCACGCCGCCTCACTCTCCGCGCCGTCGCAAAGCCGGCCCGGGGCACCGGGAAGCGCACCACATCCACCGCAGCCGTTCGCACGCGACGCCCCCACACAGACCACATCACCCTGGTCCCCGCACGACCAGGACCCACCACAGTCTCCACAGGACTCTCCCGGAACGCCCGAAAGAGCGCCACACCCACCACAGGCGTTCAGCGCCTCCTCACCCATGCACTGCAGCGCATCCGTCCCGTTGCACACCAGCACGCCGCCGCAACCGCACGGAGACAACAGCTCCCCAGAGCCACCCTCGTACGACAGCGACGGCGCCAGCCCGCCGCACGCGTTCACGGCCTCCGGCACACCGCTGCCGCTCACGTCAGGCTCCGACCCGCTCGTCCCCGAGCCACTGACGTCCGAAACATCTCCGTCGCTGACATCGTCGACCGTCGCGCTCGGAAGGCCGCCCGACGGACCCCCCGACGGGCCGCTCGACGAGCCGCTCACGTCGTCCCCACTCCCGTCGCTCTCGAACGGAGGAGGGTCCAGAGAGTAGTCGCAGGCGACCAACAGCAGGACCAGAGCGGCCAGAACGCCCATGCGGAGCGCCGCTCCCTGTCGGTGGGGCGTGACGAGGATTCCCATCGTTCTCTCCGGATCCCGGGGGGGGACGCATTCCATCGGACAGCAGAGCCGCACGGGCCCATCAGGAGCCCACGCCCTGCCGGGTCCTCCCACGTCCACCTCCGGGACACAAGCCACGAGCGGGAACGTACCGGATTGCCGGCAGACCCTCAGGATAGCAGCGCCCGCACCACAATGCCACCCACGGCCGTGCGCTCGCAGGCAAGACCGCCCCGAGGCCACGGAACAGCAAAACCCTCGAGCCGGTGACCGACCTCGCGGTCAGCCCGCACCGCACGCCCCGAACGGCAAGACCGCGACAGAGAGACCGCGACAGAGAGACCGCCTACATGCCCTCGCCGAGCACCCGCAACGTCTCCTCGAAGCTGGTCTGGCCACCCGCCAGCTTCCGGATCGCCGACTCGCGCAGCGTCGTCATCCCGTTCGCCACCGCCTCGCGGCGGATGTCGCTCGCGTCCGCGTGCTCCGCGATCAGACGGCGCACGCCCGCGTCGATCGCCATCACCTCGTAGATCCCCACCCGACCGTACAACCCCGTCCCCCGGCACCGCGGACAGCCCGTCCCTCGAAACACCGGCAGCGGGCGGCTCCCCTCCGCCACATGAATCCCCAGCACGGCCGCCTGCTCAGGACGCAGCACCGCCTCCTCCCGACACAGATCGCAGATCGTGCGCATCAAGCGCTGCGCCACGACCCCCACCAGCGTACTCCCGATGAGGAAATCCGGAACGCCGAGGTCCTGCAGGCGCGTCACCGCCGTCGGCGCGTCGTTCGTGTGCAGCGTCGAGAACACCAGGTGGCCCGTCAGCGCCGCCTGCACCGCCATCTGCGCGGTCTGCGCGTCCCGAATCTCCCCCACCATGATGATGTCCGGGTCCTGACGCAGCACGCTCCGGAGCACGTCCGCAAACCCGAGCCCGATCCGCGTCTGCGCATACGTCTGGTTGAACCGCTCGTACACCATCTCGATCGGATCCTCGACCGTCGTGATGTTCACCTCGGGGGCCGCCAGCCGCTTCAGCGTCGAGTACAGCGTCGTCGTCTTCCCCGACCCCGTCGGACCCGTCACCAGCACCAACCCGCTCGTCCGCGCCATGAATCCCCGGTACAGCGCCATGTCCTCCGCGCTCATCCCAAGCGCTTCGATGTCCTGCATCAGGGTCTTCGGATCGAAGATCCGGATCACCACCTTCTCCCCGAACGCCACCGGCAGCGACGACACGCGCAGCTCCATCTCGCCCCCGGAGCGGTCCGTCTTGATCCGGCCGTCCTGCGGGCGACGGCGCTCCGCGATGTCCATCCGCGCCATCGTCTTGATCCGGGACACCATCGCGTTGTGCACGATCCGGGGCATCCGGTAGATCGTGTGCAGCACCCCGTCGATCCGCAGCCGAATCTGCGCCTCCTCCCGCCGCGGCTCGATGTGCACGTCGCTCGCCCGCTGGTCGAAGCTGTAGTGCAGCAGGTACTCCACCGCGTTGACGATGTGCTTGTCGTTGGCCTCGATCTCCTCGACCCGGTTCAGCTTGACGTACTGCTCCAGGTTGCCGAGGTCCACGCTCGCCTCGATCTCCGCCTCCGCCGCCGTCACCGCCGAGCGAAACCCGTAGATGTCCGTGATGATCCGGAGAATGTCCGTCTTTGCCGTCAACACGAGACCATAGCCGCGCGGGGCGATGCTCCGCAGGCTCTCCAGCAGCTCCAGATCGTAAGGGTTGTCCACCGCGAACACGATCCGACGATCCGGCTCCCGTCGCAACGGAAGGCACGCGTGCCGACGCGCAAAGGCGCGGGGCAACGTCTCGCTGATGAACACCTCGTTGAGCTTCAACGGATCCAGCTTCATCCACGGAAGACCGGCGAACGCCGCAAGCGCCTGCATCGTCCGATCCTCGTTCAGCGGACGACCCTCCGGCGTCTCCAGCCCCGCAGCGGCCACCACCTCCACCGCGCTCACCTCGTAGCGCACCAGCCGCCGAATCCGTGCGTCCTCCATGTGCTCGCGCATCAGACGCTCGCGCAGCTTCGCCTCCCGCTCACGCAGGTCTTCCGCCTGCTCCGCTGTCAGCTCACCCCGCTCCAGCAGCAGCTCCGCGAGAAACGCGACCGTCACCTCGGACGCGGATCGTGGTGTCTTCGGCATGCGCACTCCTCGGCGTCGAACTCCCCCCGACAGCAGAACCCCCCTTGGGCACCGCCTGCCGACTTCAGCCTACGCCATCCGGACGGACTCCGCCAACGCGGCATGCAACCGAGGCCAGGACGAGCAGCGGGGCCCCTTCGGTTCACCGGCTCTTCCCCGCCTCGGCCCCGGCACCACCACGCCGAACCCTCGGACTCACTCCACGTTCGGCGCCCCGAACGTCTGCGCGCTGCAGGACTGGAACGCCCCCACGCCGTTCGGAATGCGACACCACGACACCGCCGCCCCATCCCGAGGCCACGCCGTCGCGTCGATCCGCTCCCCCGCGGCATTGTAGAGGTTGACCTCGTCCTGGCGGCCCAGACCGAACGTGTGGTGCACGTCCTTCTCACGCACGAGGTACATGCCCGGCAACAAGACCGTCCCGTCCGAGAACACGTAGGGCGCGTTGTCCTCCGGGTTGTCGTCGATGAACCACCAGCCCGAGAGATCGACCGTCTCG
>REDH01000101.1 GCA_007693585.1 Deltaproteobacteria bacterium | reverse complement strand
GGAGCCCTGTCGGCAGCGGGAGGCGGAAGATACTCAGCCCGAGCGCGGAGTCAAGCACATTGTGTGCTGGCCGACGGTCGGATTCGCACCGAGCGGGATGCGAGGCGTCCAGGTGTCCGGGACGACAGGAGCCCTCAGCGGCGGAGCGGTTGCGCGAGGCGACGCCACAGGCGGCGGCGCAGGGACACGAGACTCTCCGCGTAGAGCGCGAGGACGGCGAGGAAGAGCAGCACGCTCCAGATCCCCCGGCCCGATCCCTCCGGCGCTCCGGTCCCGGATTCGACGATCGCACCGCCGGCCGCTTCCTGCCATGCTCGTCGCTCCTCCTCGGTGAGGGTGCGCAGTCGGGCTTCCGAGGCCGGAGGGTGCGCGACCATGCGGCGGTCCGGCACGAGCGACTCTCCCCGCTCATCGAGCAGGCTCGCCCGATGGGGCCCCCGATGGCGGACCTCGTGACGCACCGCCTCACCGCGGGTGGGCTCGCGATAGCGATCGCCGATGGGGTCGTGAATCTCCACGAGGGCCACCCCTTCTCCGTCCGGACGGATGTTCCAGCCCGCGCCGACCTCCGCCTCCTCCACGACGCCTCCGGCAGCCCCGGAGAGCCAGATGACGGCGCGGTGGACGAGCGGCACGAACGCCGTTCGGATCGGGAGGTCCGTCCAGTCGAAGTCGATGGTGGATGTCCACATCAGCACCCGGCCGCGGCCGAGGCGGCGGCTGACGAGGGCGGGAGCGCCATCGCCGAATTCGGCCAGGGTCCGGACGCTGTCACCGGTGGAGGGTTCGAGCAGCACGTACCGGAAGATGGTGGCGCTGCGCAGGCTCTCTGCGGCGCGTCCGCTGAACGGCGCGAGCACCGGGTGAGACGCGTCGAGGGCGGCGATCCGGGTGGCCCGGATGCGGGCATCCGGGTCGTGGCGGTCGGTCAGGGTGCGCACGGTGCGCAGTCTCGCGGGCAGCAGGGGCTCCAGGTGCAGGTTCCAGCGGTCCACATCGAGGTGATCGCCCGCCGTGATCCACAGGCCCCCGCCGTTCTCGACGAAGGTTCGCAGCAGCTGCACCTGCTCGCCATCCAGCCGCTCGACGTTCGCGAGGAGCACGACATCCTGGTCCGCAAGGGCGTCCTCGGTGATCCCGGCGGGCAGGGTTTCGCGCGCGTGCAGGGGGCGCAGGTCGGGGTCCATGGCGTCCATGGCGGCGTTCACGTAGAACAGCTCGTCATTCCAGGCCCGGGTGCGGGGATCTCCGTTGACCAGCAGCACCCGCACCCCGCGTTGCGGGAGCAGGATGGCGTGTCGCTCGGCGAGGGCGGTCATCCGCGGCTCGCTTATGATCTCCGCGCGCACGTGCACGGGATCCTGACCGGTCGTCGTGACGACGAAGCGGGTGCTCGACTGTCCGCTGGCGGGCACAGGCACGCGCTGCTCGGCGACACGTTCATCATCCAGGAAGAGGCGGATCCGCACCTCGTCGTTCACGTCGCCGTGGGTGCGCAGCCGCGCGGTGATGGTCCATGCGCCGATGCCGATCTCGGTGGCTTCCTCGAGTTCGATCGAGTCGATGACCACGTGTCCCGACGCGTCCACGGCGGACTCGATGACCGTGAACGGGCCGAGGCCCTCGATCGCATCGGGCCGCGTTCGACCATCCTCCCAGGTTGCCTCGCGGTCGTCCGTGAAGACGAGCGTCCGCCGTGCCGGAAGCATCAGCGCCCGGTGCGTTTCCAGCGCCTCGGCGAGGGCCGAGGGGATCCCGCCCCCCCCGAAGCGTGGCGCAATCCTCGCGAGGGCCGATTCGGCCTCGGCCCGGGACCCACCCTCGGCGGGCAGGTGGGCGATGATGGTGTCCCCGGCGCTCACGATCTGAACGCGGTCCCAGGGCCGGAGCTGTCGTAGCTGCCTTCTCGCTGCGGCGAGGGCCTCGTCCCAGGAGGACCGTCCCGCGTGGGTGAGGCTCATGCTGGCGGAGTCGTCGAGGATGAGGACGACGCTGCTGGGCAGGCGTTCGTCGTCCCCGCCCGCGGTGCCGGCCCGATCGCAGTCCACGAAGGGCTGCGCCATGGCGAGGGGGAGAGCCGCGAAGAGCAGGATCCGGAGCAGGAGGAGCAGCGCCTGCTTGACGCGCAGGCCCCGGGCGATTCGTTCGCGCGATTCCAGCAGCAGCCTCATGGCCGGGAAGGGGCGCCGCACTGCGTGGCGCCGGTTGATCAGGTGCACGATCACGGGCAGGGCCATGGCGAGCAGTCCCGCCAGCATCCAGGGGGCGCCGAAGGTCATCGCCGCCCTCCCGTCTTGCTTCCCCGGGCTCGTGCGCGCAGGAAGCGGAGCACCGCCTCCTCCACGGGCTGGTCCGTGCGGACGCGGAAGTATTCGAGGTCGCCTCTGCGGCAGTCTTCCTCGATGCTGGCGAGGTGACGGCCCATGGTTTCGAGATAGGCGTGCCGGATGTCGTCCGGATCGACGAGAAGATCCCCTTCGCCCTCGAGCCCTTCGAAGCGGGCCAGGCCTTCCCACGGGAGCGTGAGTTCGGCCGGATCGAGCACGTGGAAGAGGGCGACCTCGACGCCTCTTCGGCGCAGGATTCGTCCGACGCGGAGGGCCTCGGACGCGGGGTCCAGCATGTCGGACACGAGCACGACGATGGATCGGAATCGCGTCCGCTCTGCGATCTGTCGCAGCGCGGCCTCGGTGTTGGTGCCGCCGCGCACTTCGCGGGCGTCCAGCAGCCGGCAGAGGTCGTCGAGCTGGGTTCTGCGGGAGGAGGGAACGAGCCAGGCGCCGGGGCGTTCGCCGAAGACGAGGAGGCCCGGCGCGTCTCCCTGGCGGAGCAGCAGCCAGGCGAGTGTGGCCACGAGGGTGGACGCCCAGGTCCACTTCGTGGGCAGGCCCTCGCTGGCGAAGTCCATGCTCCCCGATCCATCGAGGAGAAGGAAGCCGCGGGTGTTGGTCTCGTCCTCGTACTGCTTGACGTAGTATCGGTCGGTTCGGCCCCATGCGCGCCAGTCGATGTGGCGGATCTCGTCCCCGGGGGAGTACTCCTTGTATTCGGCGAACTCGACGCTGGCGCCGCGGTGAGGGGATCGGTGCATGCCGGCCAGCACGCCCTCGAGGACGTTGCGGGCACGCAGCTTCGTCGACCCGATCCCGGCGAGGCTCTGGGGCGTGATGTAGCGGGCCGTGCTCATCGCGTCAGGGCCTGAAGGTATCGAGCAGCGTATCGATCAGCCGATCGGCGTCGACGCCGTCCGCTTCCGCCTGGAAGTTCACCAGAATGCGATGCCGGAGGACGGGATGGGCGATGGCGCGCACGTCCTCGACGCTCGGTGCCTCGTATCCCTTGAGGACCGCGCGGGCCTTGGCGCCGAGGATCAGGAACTGTGTGGCGCGTGGCCCCGCGCCGAACGCGGTGTAGCGGCGGATGTCCGCGGGCGCGGCGTCGTCGGACGGCCGGGTGGCCCGGACGAGCTCGACGGCGTGCCTGGCCACGGCGGGATCGACATCCGCGGCGAGCACGAGCCGCTGCACCTCGAGGATCTCCTCGGGTCCGAGCACGGCTTCCACGGGCTCCTGGGCCTGTCCCGTGGTGGCGGTGGCGATGCGGACCTCGTCGTCGTAGCTGGGATAATCCACATGGATGTGGAACATGAAGCGATCCAGCTGGGCTTCGGGCAGGGGATAGGTTCCCTCCTGCTCGATCGGATTCTGGGTGGCGAACACGAGGAAGGGCGGCTCGAGGCTGTAGGTGCGTCCGCCGACGGTCACCCGCCGCTCCTGCATCGCCTGCAGGAGGGCGGCCTGGGTCTTGGGCGGGGTCCGGTTGATTTCGTCCGCGAGCAGCAGATTGCAGAACACCGGTCCCTGAAGGAACCGCATGTGGCGGCTGCCGTCGGCGTCGACCTCGAGGATGTCGGTTCCCGTGATGTCCGCGGGCATGAGATCCGGCGTGAACTGGATGCGGTTGAAGTCCAGCCGCAGGGCCTGGGCCAGCGTCGAGACGAGCAGGGTCTTCGCGAGTCCGGGCACGCCCATCATCAGGGTGTGTCCGCGCGCGAACAGGCTGATCAGCAGGTGTTCGACGACCTCCTCCTGTCCGAAGACCCGTCGGCCGAGCTGCTCGACGATGCGGTCGCGAGCCGAGGCGGCGCGACCGAGCATTTCCTCCACGCCGTCCCGTGTTCCTCCGATCCCGGCAGGCTGGGCAGCCGTGCCCTCCGTGTTGTCCGGTCGGGCTTCGCGTGCGTCGATGTCATCCATGCGGTCTCGTCTCCTGTTGGGGTGTCCGGTCCTGTCAGCGAAGCTGTCTGGCAATCTCGCGGGCGCGTGAGGCCTCCTCGTCGCGTCCGAGGGCGTCGAGGGCGGTTCCGCGCTCCCGGTGGACGGCAGGGTCGAAGGGGTTGATGCCCGCGGCGCGCTCGAGCGCGACGAGGGCCTCGTCGAACCGGCCCATGCGGTTGAGGGCTTCGCCACGATGCAGGTGCGTGCGATGGAAGCCCGGATACCAGACCGCCACCTCTTGCAGAGCCTCGAGTGCGGCCTCGGGCTCCGAGAGGTCGAGCAGGGTGCGGGCCAGCGCGTTCTGCAGCTCGGGGTGGTGCCGTCCGAGCAGTGATTCGGCGCGTTCGTAGCTCTGCCGGGCCGCTTCGGTCATCCCGCGGGCGCGCAGCATCTCCCCGAGCCGCAGATGGTCCCGTGCGCGCGGCTCCTCGACCCCCTGAAACCGTCGGTCCTCGTCCCCCGGGTCGTCGGACGCCCCCTCCCGAAGCTCGATCTCGTCGAGGAAGTCCTCGGGGAGACGCGTCAGCTCCTGGTCTCGCAGCCACTCGTTCCAGTCGTCCAGGAAACGATCGAACGGCGATCCCATCACCTCGGCGATGGCGTCGCGCACGTCATCGTGGGCGTTGATGCTCCTCATGAGCCGGCGCAGGACACCGGGCCCTTCGCGTTCCATCATGAACAGTGCGACCGTGAACACCTGGGCGTACCCGGTGGCGGCGTCCTCCTGGCTGGGCAGGTAGGCCATGGAGGGGTGCATCTGGTCGAATGTCAGCAGGTTCCCCTCTTCGAGGCGTCGAGCGAGCAGGCTCTCCTGGGAAGGATCGAGCCGGAACCGTCGCTCACCGGTCCAGCGCTCCTCGAGCAGCTTCGCGATCGCCTCGTGGAGCCAGACCGGGACCCGGTCCGCGGTCAACTGGCCCACCACGTAGTGGACGTACTCATGGGCGAGAGTCGTCCGCCACCCGTAGCCCCGGAGGGTACCCCGGGGGGAGGTCATCATGAGCTTGTTGTACTTGCACAGGGCGATGGTGCTCGTGGTCCGAACGGCCTCCTCGGAGAGCGACGAAACGCGACCGAGCACGCTGGCGCGGGAAAAGAACTCCACCCGGATCGGAGGCTCGGGCCAGTGGCCGAGGTCGTAGCCGATCTCGTACCATGCGGCCTCGAGGGTCTCTTCCGCCCACGGGATCAGCAGGGCGTCCCGCCGGGGATCGTGGCTGATCTCGAAGAGACCGTTCCGGGTCACGTGGATCTCGTGATCCCGTGTCGCCTCGATGGTGTTGCGGACGAGCTCCTCGAGGTCCTGCAGGGGACGCTGCAGCCACAGGGGTGGTCCCTCGGCGACGAGGCGCTCGATGGCGGCGGCCGAAGCGTCGTAGTCGTGGAGATGAAAGAGCAGCTTCGCATCCAGCCACCGGAGCGCCGGCTCCTCCGGATGTTCCTCGAGCAGGGCCCGCAGCCGGGGCTCGGCGTGCCGCTCCTGCCAATTGTCGATCATGCGGTTCAGTTCGGCGATCTCCTGCCGGAGGTCGACGACGTCAGCCGCGGCGTTCCCCGGCAGGAACATGGCCAGCGATGCAGCGCAGACCCCCGCCAGCCAGACACGTCGACGGAGCGCGTCAGCGAACCAGGCGTTCATAATACCTCTGGAGATCCTGTTCGTAAGACTCCACGCGGTCCTCCCGCATGGCCTCCTGCACTTCCCGTCGGAACCCCCGACGATCCGTTTCGCCTTCCTCCGGCACCTCGACCCGCTCACGGCTCACCTGCCGTCCCTGCCCCGACGGGCGGCGGCTGGACATCTGCTGCATCTGTTCCCTCAGGGCGTCGAGTTGCTGGCGCGCTTCGCGTTCGCTGCCGAGCGCGGCCTCGCCCTCGCCGCGTCGGAGCTGCCCTTCCGCACTTCGCATGGCCCGTCCGGCCTGATCGAAGGAGGGCTGGAGCGCCTGCTGGACTCCGGGAAGGTCCTGATCCATCGACTCGACTCGGCGCTGGAGCTGCTGGAGCCGTTCATGGGCGATGGCCTGATCGTCCGCAAGCCGTTCGAGTCGTTCACTGGCCTGGGCGTCGAACCGGGGCTGGGCGGCCTCCTGCAGGTCTCTCATCTCCTCGCCGATCCGCCGCATCGCCTCGGTTCCGGACCGGAGTGCCTGCTCCGCCTGCCGCGCCTCGCGGCGGGCGCGGTGCTGGTCGCGAGCGGGCGCCTGAGGATCCGGCTGCATCGACCATGTGGCCTCCATCATGCCCCTCCGCTGTCGCTCGGCCACCTCCCGGGCACCGGCCACGTCTCCGTCTCGGAGCACCTGTTCGAGCCGCTCGAGCCCGGCGTCCACCTCCTCCAGGCGCTGCTGGGCGTCCGGGGACAGAAGGCGGCGGTCCAGCGCATCGAGCTGCTGACGCAGCTCGTCGAGATCCCCCCTGCCCCGACGCGCGGCCTCGTCGACCTGCTCCTGAAGCCCATCGGTGCCGGCCCGCCTCGCGTCGTCGAGCAACTCGGCGGTCTCGGTCTCGATCGCGCGCTCCAGCTCGGCCAGGTTGGCCGCTTCCTCGAGGAGCTCCCCCATCGCTCGCTGAAGCTCGGACAGCTCCCCCGGGTCGCCCGGGGACCCCATCTCCTGCGCGATGGGGTCCATGCCCTGCTCCAGGTCATCGAGCGCGGCGAGGGCCGCGTCGATGTCCCCCGCCTCGACGAGGTCGCGCAGGCTGTCGAGCGTGGACGACATCTGCGCGAGGTTCTCGGCCATCTCGGACGGCTCGAAGGCGTCCATGTTCAGATGCTCGGCCGGGGCCTGCTCGATCTGGTCCCGCATGCGCTGCATGAGCTCCCGCATGCGGTTCTCGAGCCGGGCTATCTCGTCGAGGATCTGCTCGCGCAGGTCGGGGTCGTCGGTCTCGCGCAACCGGGTCAGCAGCTCGCGCAGACGCTCTCTGGACGCCGCGAGTTCCTCGATGGTCCGGGCCACCAGGTCGCGCCTGTGGGCGGCGAGGAGGTCGTCGAGGAGGAGCACCGCACGCTCGGTGGCGCGCAGGTGCTCGGCGTCGTGCCCGGCCCCCACGCTCCAGAGGGCGTCGCTGACGCGTTCGCCCGCGAGGGCCGACTCGGCGCGTTCCTCGATGCGTGCCTGATCGCGCTCGAGGTTGCCAAGCCGGCCGAGCATCGCGGCGAGCAGCTCGGTGTCCCGCTCCGTGCTCAGGGGATCCTCGCGCATTCGATCCACGAGGCGGCGCCACGCTCCGAGGATCTCCGTCCAGCCCTCCCGGGTGGCCAGGTGGGCGCCGAGCGCCCGGGGTCGTTCGCCCGGCTCGACATCCCGTTCGCGCGCCACGAGCCGGCGGCGGTCGCCATCGGCGCGCCAGGTGTTCAGGGAGACGGGGAGCATGGCGCCGAGCTGGGCGAGGGCAGCCTCGAAGAGGGCCTCCTTGAGAGCGAGGATCTCGAGGTTCAGCTCGTCCGGAGCGGCCACGGAGAGGGTGACCGGACGCGATCGGCCCACGTTGGGCCCGTTGACCGTGTCGTTGTCCAGGGCCTCGACCCAGGCCACGATCGTGTCGCGCGGCTGCAGCCCGAGCGGCGCGAGGTCGAGGATGGCGGCATCCTCGATGCTGCGCACGGAGAGCCCCGCGTGAAGGGACTGTTCGCGTCGGCGCTCCTCGTCGCCGTCGAAGTGCCAGACCAGGCGGATCGAGCGCAGCCCGAAGTCGTCCGACGCGGAGTAGACGAAGCGCACGACCTCGTGCCCACCGACGGAGAGCATCTCCTCGGGCTCCGTGAGTTCGACGGACGGGGGCTCGTCGCGATCGATGGTGAGCCTGCGCTGGCGGGGATCGACGAGGGTCTCGCTCCCGTCGACCGGGTCGAGCTCCACGGTGTACTCGACGGGCTCGATCGCGGTGAAGCGTGCCCGCAGGGTGCCGTCGTCGAGGATCTCGATGGGAATGGCGGGGTCGTCCGCGGAGGTCCCCATCCGGATGCGGGCGGCGCGGGCGGGGAGGAGGGCCCGGGAGGACCACTCGATCTCGGTGCCCGGCATGGCGCGGAAGTCGCCGAGGGTGCCGCGGACGCTGCGCCGCCCGAGTCCGGTGTAGGCCGGCGGGGTCATGCGGACGTCGACAGGCTCGATGAGGGGCTCGGGGGCGCGGCGGTCGTCCGCGAGGGTGGCGGTGGGCGCGGCGGGGCCGAGGAGGAGGGTGCGGAAGCCGTCCCGCAGCGGAGCCGGGCCGAGGAGGAGCATGGCCGCGAGGACCACGGTGGCGGTGGTGGTGATTCGGAGCGGAAGCTGGATCGGAGGGCGCGGGAGGAGGGCGATGATCTCGCGGTGCCGGTTGTCGAGTTCGTCGGCGACGCGGCGCAGGAGGCGCTGTCGGAGAGCATCGCGAAGGGCGGCGTCGTTGGCGGCGTCGGGGATCTCGGTGTCGGGCGCGGCGCCTGTGTCATCGTGTGGGGCGGTGGTGGCGACCTGCCGTGCGTCGAAGCCGAGGGCTGTGCGGACATCGGAGCGGAGGGCCGGGGTGACGGCTTCGGCCTCGCGAGCGACGGCGCGGGGGTCGCTGAAGCGCCGGGCGGCGGCGAGGGCCGGGAGCGCGGGGAGGGCGGCGGCGAGGGCGAGGGCGGCCAGCAGGACGGTGCGTGCGGGGAGAGGCGGGAGGAACGCCAGGAGGATGCTGGCGAGGAGAACCCCGCAGGCGGCGAGGGCGACACTGCGGTGCAGGGCCAGCAGCCAGGCGTTCCCGACGAGGGCTCGCCTGACCTCGCCGAGCCGTTGGCGGATGCGCTCGATGGGGCGGGGGGGTGGGGTCATGGACGGGGAGGCGAGGGGCGGGTCCGCACCGGGGGGAGGTATGGCCCGGGCAATTCGCTGTCAACGCGGGTTGGTCGGGCGCCGCGTGCCCAGGAGAGAGGTGTTGGGCGGCGGGGCATATTCCCGGCGGTGCTTTACACCGGAAGCGGTTCCCGGCTAGGAGGTCGGGGAGGCTTGCCCCCGGGGTCGCGGCGTGCGTCGTCCGGCCTGTCCGATGGGGGGAGTGTTCGTTTCCGGGCCGCCGGGTGGCCCGGGGGACGATGCGGGCAACCGGTTTCGAGGCGCTCGATGGAAGAGACGGACGAGAATCTGGTGAAACTGGCGCGCAACGGGGACGACGGGGCGTTCCAGGTGCTCGTGAGGCGGTACCAGCGGCGGGTGTTCCACTGCTGCTTCGGTCTGGTGCGCAACCGGGACGATGCGGAGGACCTGGTGCAGGAGACCTTCGTCCGGGTGTACCGGAACCTCGATCGGTTCGAGGGCAGCAGCAGCTTCTACACGTGGACGTACCGGATCGCCCGGAACGTGTCGATCGACCATCTTCGGCGTGCGAACCGCCAGCGGACCGTGGATTTCGACGACGGGGTCGCGGTGGGGGACGACGCGGACGACACGGGTCTTCTCGCCCGGCCGCTGAACATCAACCCTGCGGCGGTGGCGGGCCGTCGGGAGCTGGTCGACAAGTTGAACGAGGCGGCGCGCTCGCTGGGGGACATCCACCGCGAGGTGCTGATGCTGCGCGAGGTCGAGGGGCTGTCGTACCAGGAGATCGCCGACACGCTGGAGATCTCCATCGGCACGGTGATGAGCCGCCTGCACCATGCGCGCAAGAAGATGCAGAGGGCGCTGGCGCCCTATCTGGAGGGCCGCGAGGGTGCGGTCGAGGAATCCGATCTGGAGGGTGAATAGGCGCCCCGGCCCCTTCGTCGATGACGTTGGTGGCGCGAACCGCCGAGACCCGGATGGACAGCATGAACAACGTACAGGAAGACCGGTGGCTGGAGGCCGCACGCTGGGCGGACGGCGAGATGAATCCGCAGGAGTCCGCCTCATTCGAGGCATCGCTCGCGGATGATCCCGAGTTGGCCGCCTGGGCGTCCTTCGTGCGGGACCACGGTGCGCTGACGCGCATGGTGTTCGAGCACGCGGCCGACGAGGCCGGTCTCGACGGACTGGCCGAGCGCGTGCTGGCCCGGGCGTCCCGGCCCGCCGAGCGCAGCGCCGAGCTCGAGATGCTGGCGATGGCGCAGGCCGAGGGCGAGCCGCTGACGGACGAGGATGCGGCCCGGGTGGCCGACTATCTCGAGCGTGTTCCGGAGGCGCGGCGCGCCGTGGAGGGCCTCGCCCGTCTCGGGAGCGCTCACCGCACCGCGGTCGAGCGGGTGGCGGACGAGGTGGACTTCGACGCCCTGGAAGCGCGCATCCTGGCGGCGGTGGGCGAGCAGGAGACCACCCGGACCCCGTCCCCGAACACGCGCCGTGCGGCGGCGGGGGGCTGGAGCCTCGGTGGCCTGATGCATGCCTGGCGTGGCGCCTTCCTGGGCGCGGCCGTCACCGCCGCCGCGCTCCTGCTCGTGCTCCCCGGCGTCCGTGACCGGGGCGACACACAGGTGGGTCCGCAGGTCGTGCACCACCACACCTACGTCCTCGGCAACATGCCCGGGACGCGCATCGAACAGGTCGACTACCAGCCCGGTTTCACCGGGACATCCCAGATGCCGGCGAACGGAGAAGGGGTCCCGGTCATCTGGTTCACCGAGGAGGACCAGGAACCCGACGAAGACGACCTGCCGCTCTGAATTCCGCTCCCCCCTGCCCCGCACGCCTCCCATGTCCCTGCCGCGCCTCAGCCCGCTCGCCTTCCTCGCCTTCCTCGCGCTCGCCGTTCTCGCGGCGCCGGCCGTGGCGGGCGAGAGCGACGATGCGTCCTTCGCGGTCGAGGTCATCGTGGCGGATCGGAACGGGCAGGGCATCGACGGCGAGCTGGGGGCGCTCTCCGACCGTCTCCGCTCCCAGTTCCCGCAGTTCTCGCGGTTTCGGCGCTCCGCCACCCACGCGTTCCGCGTCGCCGAGGGGGATGCGCACCGCTTCAGCGTCCCGAGCGGCTCCCAGTTCGAGCTCACCTACCTCGGCGAGGAGAGCGAGGGCGTCCGCGTGCGCATCGCGGTGCGCGGAGGCGCCAGCACCGTGGTGCTGCCCCGAGGCGGCATGATCTTCGTCGGTGGCCCCACTGCCGGAGACGGCACGCTCATCTTCGCCATCCTCGCCCGGCCCTGACGCGGCGCCCGACGCCGCTCACCCGGCGCCCCGGGCCCGACGCCGCTCCTCCTTCCGCCACCGCCGCGCCGCGCGGGCCAGGGTCCGGATCCGGCGGCGCCACATCCGGCGCTCCTCCTCCGACAGCGACCGCCCGCCGAAGCGCACCGCCAGGTACGTGCGCCGCAGCTCACCCAGCTCGGCGGCGTACTCCGGCATCCGCACCGCGAGCGTGTCCAGCACATTCGCCCAGCTCACATCCGACCCGGCGTCCACCCCCGCCCGCTCCGCCTCCCGGACCAGCCGGAGCATCCACCGCGAGATCTCGGCCTCCGCGAGCGCCCTGCCCCGTTCGGACTCCTCACTGGACTCCTCCATCAGCACCCGGCGGGCGAGCCACGCGAAGATCGCCCCCGCGAACGGAAGCACGAGCGCGCCCACGACCACCCGGAAGCCGGCCGAAACCGGCCACAGCGCCACCGCCCCGGCGACGCTGAGCGCCGCCCACGCTCCCACGAGCGCGTGGTCCCTGGGCCCCCACGGCAGACGCAGCCGCGCACGCCGTCGCAGCAGGAAACCCGCCACCACCGCGATCGCCACCATCCAGGAGAACGCGCGTCCGCGCGCCCGCATCCACCGGCCCAGGGCGCGAAGCTCCTCGGACACTTCCGGGGGGCCCCGCTCCGCCCGCTCCTCACCGCGCAGGGTGTCCACCACGCTGCGCGCGAGGGCGAACTGGCGCTCCATGTCGTACTCGACGACCCACTGGAACCAGAGCATCCGCAGGTTGTCGAGGGAGTCGTCGAGTGCGCGCCAGAGGGCGAGGGCGAAGCGGGGATCGGCCGCCCCGGCGGGCGTGGGTTCGAAGGGCACCCAGCCGGCTTCCGGGAACAGGACCTCGACCCAGGAGTGTGCCCCGGCCTGACGCACGGTGAAGTAGTTCCCCACCTGGTTGTGCTCCGACCCGAGGAAGCCGTTCACGATGCGTGCGGGGATCCCTTCGGCGCGCAGCAGCACGACCATGGCGGTGGCGAAGTATTCGCAGTGACCGCGCTGCCAGTTGAACAGGAACTCGTCGACGACGTTGGCGTCCCGGCTGCTCGGGCGCGGGATGTCGACGGTCCACTCGAGGGTGGTGGCCAGGGTGGTCTCGAGGGCGCGGGCAAAGTCGACGGGGTGGGGGTGCTCCGCCCGGAGCTCGTCGAGGAAGGCGCGCATCCGCGGCGTCACGATGTCCGGCGGGAGCTGGAGGTAGTAGAGCCAGGCGTGGAGGGCCTGTCCTTCGGGGGTGCCGGCGAAGGTCCGGTTTCCGAAGCGCCTCAGGAGCTGCTGGCGGCGCTCCTCGGGATCGAGCGCGGGGTCGTGGAATTCCTCGAACCGGGCGGCGACCGCATCGGCGAGGGAGGGTCCGTGGCCGAGCCAGTCGTTGCGGCGCAGCGGCTCCTCATCGGGGCGCTGGAACGCGGAGAAGGCCATGTAGGCGATGCCGTGCTCGGAGCGCGCGCTGAGGTCCACCCGGTCGCTCCAGCGGGCGGTGAAGGAGCGCCCGAAGAGCATGTCGGGCAGGCCGGTGTCGGTGGTCAGGCTCAGGCCGCGGAGGGGTCCGCCGACCCCGAAGAGCACATCGGTGTCGAGGGGCTGCAGGTAGACCTCCGCGGCGACCGTGCCGTCCAGCGCGGCGGCGAAGTCCTCCACCTCGTCGTCGAGGGCGGGCGGGCCCACGAGCATGCCCTGCGGCGTGCGGGAGATGGGCATCCGCTCCTCGGCGCGGTGGGACCACCGGCGCCCATCGAAGGTGTCGAGGGCCATGCCGCGGAAGTAGAGCTCGGCCGGGGGAGCCGGTGGGCCGTCGGGGAAGCGCACGCGCATGACGACGGCGCTGTCCGTGCGGATGGTGCCGTGATTGCCGAGCTCGACCTGTTCGCTGAAACCGCTGGTCTGCAGGCCCCCGCGGGGGTTGATGTTGAAGAAGCCGAAGCCGAGCCGGGGGAAGGCGAGAAAGAAGACGAAGGCGAGCAGGAGGATGACGGCGGCGAGCGCGGCCGTCAGGGCGAGCACTCGGCCCTCGACGCGGGTGCGGGTGACGTCTCGGCGATGGTGTTCGCCGATCTCCACGTGGAGGTGATGGGTGGTGAGGCCGACGGTTGCGACGAGGGCGTAGAGCGAGAAGAAGAAGCCGAAGCTGATGCCGTCGTTGAAGACGCCGGCGGCGGCGATCATCACGAGGGAGAGCGCCATGGCCTGGATGTGTTCGCGGTTGCTCCGGCGCTGGAACAGGCGGGCCACGGCGAGGAAGAGCACGAAGTAGACGACGGTGAAGATGAAGTTCATCCACCCGGCGAGGGTGGCGAGCACGAGGGCGACGAACACCGCGACGGTGAGGACCGTCCACGGCCCCTCCCATCGTTCCAGGTTGACGCGGGGCGGTTCCCAGAACCACGCGATCGCCGCACCGATCCAGGCGAGCATCAGGGGCAGCACACCGATCTCGGCGGTGACGGAGAAGGCCATGATGGGCAGGAGCACCATGGCGAAGACCACGGCCTTGCGCAGCGGTACGAGCTTCATGCGGCCTCCCGGGACGGGTTGTCCCCTCCGGAAGGCGGGGCGGCGTCGCCCCCCTCCCGGGCCTCGACCACCCGCGTGGCGGCTCCGCGCACCTCCGGGGGGGTAAAGCGCGTGGCCACCATGAGTGCACCGGGGACGTCGACGCCGCGGAGCTCGGGGGGCTCCTCGTCGCGGCGCACCTCCAGCAGGGCGAGGTGCCGGAGCTGCGCGTGGAGCTGTCCGGCGCCGATGCTCTCGTGCACGTGGCCGTCGATGGTGTGGAGTCCGACGCGCCAGCCGGCGTCGATGTACCAGGCGCACAGGGAGGCCGCGAGGCGGATGGCGTCCTCCATCTCGGCTTCGGCCTCGCGCAGGGCCTCGCCCTCGAGCGAGGCGGGCAGGTGGTCGTGCAGGTAGACGGAGACGGCCTCGTTCTCCTCGCGCTCGTAGAGCCTGCGGACGGGCGCGCTGCGCCGTGCGGATGCCTTCCAGTGGATATCGCGCCGGTCGTCCCCTTCGCGGAACTCGCGCAGGCCGAAGAACTCTCCGCCGCGTCCCTCGGTCCGGCGCATGATCTCCCCCTGGAGGGAGGCCACCTGGACGGAGGCGGCCCGATCGAGGTCGATGGCGGGCAGGACGAGGAGCTCGTGCGGGTCCTCGATCGGCCGGGTCTTCTCGAAGAAGTTGAAGGGGAAGCGGGTGACGACGTCGATGCCGACGTAGCGCTGCAGTCCCCGCGTGGGAAAGGTGACCTCTCCGGTGGCCCAGGCCTTGCCGCCGGCGGGCACGCGCAGGGCGAGCCCCTTGGGCCCGCCCGGGTCACCATCGTCGACGACGCCAGCCCCGAAGCGCTTGCGCCGGGGTTCGGGCGCGAGCCCGATGGCGGTGCGGCGCCGGGACCGGGTGGCTCGGGACTCGTGCTCGGCGACCTCGATGCTCAGCGAGGGCACGACGCGCTTGGTGTTGCGCAGCTCCCAGCTCAGGACGGCCGGTTGTCCAGCGAAGAGGTTGCCGGGGGCGATGCGCTTCACCAGCATCCCGCGCAGCATCCACTCGCTGAGCACGCCGCTGAGCACGACGAGCCCGAGCATCATGCCCAGCAGCAGATAGAGCAGGTTGTTGGCGGTGTTGATGGCACCGGCGCCGACGGCGATGGTCATGAACACGAACCATCGGCCTTCGGTGGTGAACTGCAGGCGGCGCGGCGCGCGCAGGGCGCGGCGCAGACGGGACGGCATGCGGGGTCCGGTGCTGGGGGAAGGGGGGGACGAGGGCGACGAGGCCACGGACGGGCATGGAGGCGATGCTCCGCGTGTTCACAACGCTCGGGATGCACGGGTTCGTTCCCGCGGTGCGGCCGCCCCCCCTTGCGCCGGCGGCGGGCAAGGTGCAGAGCACCGCACCGCGGTCAAGCTCGCGCATCCCCCCGAACCACGGAGAGACACCATGAAGATCCTGATCCTGCCCGCGTCGCTTCGCAAGGACTCCCTCAACCGCCGGCTCGGAACGCTGATCCGGCACGAGCTCGAGGCCAGGGGCGCCAAGGCCACCCTCGCCGACTTCCACGACTACGCCATGCCCCTCTACGACGGGGACCTCGAACAGTCCTCCGGACTGCCCGACGGCGCGAAGAAGCTCGCCGCCGATCTCCGGGCACACGACGCGCTCGTCCTCGTCTCCCCGGAGTACAACTACTCGATCCCCGGGGTGCTCAAGAACGCCATCGACTGGGTGAGCCGAGAGCGGCCGACCAACGCGTGGAAGGAGCGCCCGATCCTGCTCTGCTCCGCTTCCCCGGCCGGCCCCGGGGGCATCCGCGGGCTGTGGCAGCTCCGGATCCCGCTCGAGGGCAACTTCGCCCACGTGCACTCGCCGATGTTCGCGCTCTCCCAGGCGCACGAGGCCTTCGCCGACGATGGCTCGCTCCGGGACGAGAAGCTGCACAAGATGCTGCGCGACATGCTCGGCGGGTTCATCGCCTATGCCTCGGCGCTCAACGGCTGAGGCACGCGACGGCTGAGGCACGTGACGGACGAGTCATGATCGCCGTGGCGGACGAGCGCCGATGACGGCGGAGGCCCCCCTGGCGTGACCCGTCGTCGTCCGCCCGATCGACACGCCTTCGTGCGCAGATCGGCGGGGCTCAGATCTCGTCGAGGAGTCGACCGAGTTCCTTGCGCTGGTCCGGTTCGAGACGCTGCTTCACCTCCATGAGGAGCTCCCACTCGTCGCGGGCATGCTTGGTGAAGTAGGCGTCGAAGCGCGCGAAGAGTGTGACGAGGGTGTCGAGCTGGGCGCCGAGATCCACGGCGCTGTCCCCGGCGATGTACTGGAGCCGGCTGGCCACGCCGCAGATGCGATCGTGGCCGCGCTCGAGGGACGCAACCCGGTCCCGCGTGTCGGGCAGGCGCTCGATCAGCCACGGGAAGAGGCCCTCCTCCTCCTTGCCGAAGTGCTCGAACAGCTCTTCCTGCACCAGCGCCACGAACTCGTTGAGGTCGGCGCGCAGGTCCTCCGCGCTGCGCTCGCCCCGGATGGCCTCGCGCAGCGACTCGCGCATGCCGTCCACGAGCCGGGAGAGGTGGCGGTGGTCGTGCTCGAGCTGTTCGACCGAATCGGTCTGCGGTGCGGTGGGCGAAGGGCTCATGGGGATTGCTCCGGGCTTGGCCGTCCCAGTCGGCTGCGATAATGCCGACGACCCGGAGCCGGCGCAAGCCCTCCCCTCCCGATGCCGCGCTCGCCCCCCCTCCCCACACCCCGGCAGACCCCGTGACGGCCCCTCCCTTCGCGCTCCCCGAGGAGCTTCAGCGCGTGCGCGGCTCCGTGCGCATTCCCGAGCTTCGCAATGTGCCCCTCACGGACCGTGTGGCGGAGATCATCGACCACCCCGCCTTTCAGCGGCTGCGCATGGTGCGGCAGCTCGGGCCCACCTGCCTCGTCTACCCCGGAGCGGTCCACACGCGCTTCGAGCACTCCCTCGGCGTCTTCGACCTCGCCCGCCAGTACCTCCTCGCCCTCCTGCGCTTTCCCGAGGTCGCCGAGTCCCTGACCCGCGACGACCTCGTCACCGCACTCCTCGGCGCCCTGCTCCACGACCTCGGACACTACCCCTTCGCCCACTCCCTCGAGGCCCTCCACCACAAGGGCCGCGACACGCCGCGACACGAGGACCTCTCCGGTCGCATCCTGCGCGGCGAGATCCCAGCCCTGCGCGGGGAGCGGCCCATCGCCGACATCATCCGCGATCGCTTCGGCATCGATCCCGAGGAGGTCATCGCGCTCATCACGCGATCCTCGCGCAGCCACGAGCGTGCGGAACGACGACTCGTCGCGTCCGTCCTGTCGTCCGGCATCGACGCCGACAAGAGCGATTACCTCGAGCGGGACTCGATCCACATGGGCGTCTCCTACGGACGCAACTACGACCGCGCCCGGCTCCTCGAGAGCCTGTGCCCCAACCTCGACGGCGACCGCATCGCCGTGACCGCGAAGGGCCGCGTGTCCTGCGAGATGTTCGTCTTCTGCCGCTACACCATGTTCTCCGAGGCCTACTGGCACCACACCGTGCGCTCGGTCAGCGCGATGATGGAGCGCGCCATGGCCGACATTCACGAGCGGGAGGCCCCGGACACCGAGGACCTCGCCCGCGAGATGCTCGCGCGCTCCGACGACGCCCTCCTCGACTGGTTCCTCGACCGCGCCCCCGAGGGCTCGCCCACCGCCCGCCTGCTCGCCCGCTTCCGCACCGGGCAGCGCCACCTCCACAAGCGCCTGCTCACCCTCAGCCGCGTGGTCGCCGACGAACGCCGGGTCACCGCATACGAGCGAATCTACCACCTCGACCGCAGCGCGTTCCTCGCCCTCGAGGAGCTGCTTCGCGATCGGGTGTCCGCCTGGATCGGTGCCCCGGTCGCCGCGGAAGACCTCCTGATCGACACCCCGCCCCGCGACAAGGACCGCATCGAGACCGTGGACGTGGTCTACGACACCCCCGAAGGGCGGCGATCCTACCGCCTCGAGGAGCAGTCCAAGGTCGTGCAGGGCATCGCCACCGACTTCATCAAGGTCGTGAAGAAGATCCGCGTCTTCGCCGCCCCCGCCGTCCGAGACGCCCTCCGGCGCCACCGCTCCGACGACGAGGTCCGCGAGGGGCTCCTCGACTGCATCCTCGCCTTCACCCCGACCCCGACCCCGCAGCAGAGCCTGCTCTGAGCGCCGGGGCGAGGATCGCCGCCAGCTCCGCCACCGGCGGTCCCGCCACCTCGCGGAACAGCCCGCGGTGCACCAGCAGAAGCCGGCCCTCCGCGTCGGACGTCGCCGCGGGGGCCAGCCACAGCGCAGGCCACAGGGCGCACACCGCCTCGCGAACCGCAGGGGGCAGCGACACCCTGCGGCCCCGGTCCATGTCCGCTCGCGCCCACAACCCGCTGGGACCCTCCACCACCACCTGCGGCCACGCCTGCTGCGGATCCGGCATCCAGAGCATCCCGCTCGGCGGCAGGGACTGCGCCACCTCCACGTCGCCGAGCCATCGCCGCCGGGCGTCGAGCGCCGCCAGCCGAGCGCCGTCCGGCGGCGCGGGAAACCCGTCCCTCTGCGTGTCCATCGCCTTCTCCGTCGTGTCCCGGGACCGGTCTGCCCGCGCGCCACGCTCCCCGTCGGGACCTCCGCGGGCGCAGTGCCCCTTTTTGACGGCGGACGATGGCTCTGCAACCCTTCCGTGTCAGGTGCGCGGCGCCCCGCAACCGCGCCGCACCTTCCCCACCCCGACCTCCCGGTTTCCCGATGCTCCGTCTGGCCCTCCCCCTCCGGCCCCTCGCCGCTTCGCCGACGGTGCTGTTCGTGGCGCTCCTGCTCCCGGCCCTCGGCGCCTGCGACCGCGACCGCGCTGCGAGCGACGACGCCGTGCACACCCTGCCCACACAGCTCGAGATCCCGGACGCGGCGGCGCTGCACGGCATCCCCGCCCCGCTCCCGGAGCCGGACACCGTCGCCTGCGCGGACGACGGGCAGTGCCGGGCGTGGCGGCCCAGCGCGTGGGGCCCGCGGGTGGAGTGCTGCTACGAGTTCGGCTGCGGGCTCGACTTCGAGGCCCTCCACACCGATCAGTGGGCGCTGCTGCGGGCCTGGCGCGAGGCCAACCCGGTGGACTGCTCGGAAGAGCTGCACGAGAGTGGCTCGTGCGCGATCAATCCGCCGGCGTGCCCGTTCGACACGAGCCCTCCGCCCACGCGCTGCGTGGATGGCCGTTGTGCGCTGGCGCTCCCCGACCCATGGCCGGTCGTGGCCGACGAGGCCCAGACGTGCAGCGTGGGGAGCGACTGCGTGGCCGTGCACGGCATCGCCCTCTCGAGTCGGGGCCGCTGCTGCGCCGGCGGCTGCGACAGCCCGTGGCATGCGCTCGCGCGGGAGACGGTCGGGGCTCTGGAGGACTGGCTGGACACCCACGCCCCAAGCTGCGCCGAAGTGCAGGAGGCGCTGCAGTGCGAGCCGGCGACGCGCTGCGCGGGCGAGCCCCCGGGGGTGCGTTGCGCCGACGGATTCTGCGTCCTCGAGTAGAAGGCACGGAAGAGCAGTCGTTGCGGCGCCCGGGCTCCTGCCTCCTCGACGAGTGCGCCGGACCAGCCCGCTGGGAACACCTGTTCGTTGCGGCACCACGGCGTCCGTATCCGGGACCAGACCGTCGGGACCGCCCGTCGTTCAGGGCACGACGGTCGGGGCCGGGAAGCCGTCGAAGAGCGGCAGGTCGAGCATGCGGATGAACTCGCCCTCGAGGGTGATGTCGGCGCCCATCCAGAAGTCGCGTGTCCGGTTGAGGCGGCGGGTGGTGCTGACGAGCTGGACGTTGTCGCGGAAGATCCGCAAGGTGACGTCGGAGGCACCGAACCCGCGGTCGGACCAGTAGTAGATGCCGACGAGGAAGCGCTCGGATCGGAAGGGATCGGGGAGCACGATGATCTCCGGCCCGAGTCCCTGGGTCTCGTCGCGCAGGAGCTCGGGATCGTTGGCGGGCCCCGGTGCGCCCCAGTCGGCGGTCCGTGCGGCGTAGTAGATGTCGTCGCCGCTGCGGTTCCAGAAGGCTCGACCATCGGCGGTCACCCGCAGGAAGTGGAGGTCGAGGTCGGAGCCGGGCGGCTGGGTCTCGTCAGGGTCTCCGGGGGTGCGCCAGGTGATGACCACGCGCAGGCCCTGCCCCACGTTCGGCCGGCTGGTGACGATGGCGTCGAGGGTGCGGTCGGTGATGCAGTCGCCGAGGCGGTATCGGGCGCGGAAGCGGTACTCTCCGGGCACGGTGGGGGTGTAGGCCACACGGCCGCGGTCGTTCTCGGGCCGGAAGAGGGTGGCAGCACCCGCGGGCCCGCGCGTGAGGCTCCAGGTCACGGTCTCGCCGGGTGCGAGGGGGGCGTCGAAGTCGGGCTCGAGCAGGATCTCCTGGTTGATGCGCACGTGGATCGGTGCGCCCCAGGGGCCGTCGGAGCCGTTGATGCTCCGGGTGGCCCGCGGGGCGGGCTCGCGGCAGACGGGGCTCGTATCGTCGTCGAAGGCGGTTGCGCGCAGCAGGGCGCTCTCGACGATCTCGGCGTCCTGCGGTCCGGAGGCCGAGAACTGCACGGTGGCTTCGAAGGATCCCGGGGTGATGCCCACGAAACGGATGGTGGCCGAGCGCTCCTCGCCTGGGCCGTAGACGCCGGCAAGGCCGGCGTCGCCGGGCTGGAGCACCACATTGAAGGGCGAATCGCCGGGGCGGATCTCGGGATCGCTCACCTGGAGGACCTCGTCGCCGCAGTTGCGCACGGAGACCGGGAGCTCGCGCGGGCTCTGGAGCGGGACCGTGCCGAACTCGAGGACCTCGGGGAGGACCTGCAGGCACTGCAGGGGGGGCGTGGTGTCCATGCCTTCGCCCATCACGCGCAGGGCGATCCCCGGGGTGCCCGCGGCGGCGTCCGCGGCCGGTTCGAGGATGAGCCCCGCCACGGCCATGCCGGCGAGGGTCGGGGTGAACGTCACGTCCACGCGCTCGGCCTGTCCCGGGGGGATGGTCCGGGCGCCGTCCGGCACGGAAAACGGCGCCGTGGCGGGGGACAGTATCGGCGCGGCGTAGCGCAGCTCCACGTCTCCGCAGTTGCGGATGCGCAGCGGGCGCGTGGCGCTCTCGCCCACGTCCACGCGCCCGAAGTCCAGGGGCGTCCCGTCGGGTATCACCTCGGCGCAGGGTTCCGGGGGCGGCGGTTCGTCGCTGGTCACGGTGTAGCGCAGGACGGTGGAGGCGAGCGTGTTGCCGTCCTCGTCGACAACGCGCAGGAGCCCCGTGGTGCCGGCCGGTACCGGCGCCACGCCGTTGAGGCGGAGCAGGAGGCGGCGCGTCTCGCCGGCGGAGAGGAGGAACCCGCTCACATCCGCGGCGCGCCGGCTGGTGATGACCCCGTCGGGCTCGGCCTCGATGACGGCGCGCAGCCCGAACATGCTCTCCTCGCTGCAGCTCCGCACGGGGACGGCGAAGTTCAGCAGCTCCCCCACCTCGGTCGTCAGGACCGGGGTCTCCGGCGGCATCTCGACGCACGCATCCGGTGGGAGGTCAGCCACGAACCGTCCCGTGATCGGCACCTCCGCCAGGATCTCCTCGGCCCCCGAATCGGAGACACCGAAGAGGATGAACGACGCCGAGAATTCCACCGGCAGCCCGAGGCCGCTGACCCGTATCTCGTACTGCACGGACTCGCCGGGAGCGAGGGTCACAGGTTGCGGACCCGGCTGCTGTTCGAACCGGACCAGCTCGAACCCCGGCGTGCCCGCGAGGCGGCCTCCGACGGTCAGGGGCACGTTTCCGCAGTTCTCCAGCCCGAGAGGGCGGGTGGCGGTCTCCCCCAGGGGGATGTCACCGAAGGCGATCTCGCCGCTCGGGCCGTAGACCAGGCACGGTTCGGGTTCGGTCGGTTCGGTCGGCTCCGTTGGTTCGGTCGGTTCCGGCTCGACGAGGATGTCGGCGCGGGCGGTGACGTTCCGGGCCGGCTCCCGGTCCACGAGCCGGAAGGTGGCGCTGACCGGCCCTGCCGAGAGGCCGGCGGGATCGAGCTGCAGGACGATGGTGCTCTCTCCGGGGGGAAAGGCTGCGGGCACGTCCACCAGGGTGAAGGCTGGCGATCCTCCGATGCGCTCGACCGCGGCGGGCACGGCCTCGGGGAAGCGGTTGTCGACCTGGATCTCGCGGAAGACCCGTCCGCCGTCCTCGGGCACTTCGCCGAGGTCCGCGAGGGGCGGGAAGACGAGGAGCTCGCCGAGGGGAGGGTCGGTGGAGTCCGGGGCGCCTTGCCCGCGGATGGTCAGGGTGGCGGACACGCCTTCTTCGGCGTCCTCGACACCGTAGCGCAGGACGAAGGGGCCGGGCGCGATGTCGCTGAGCCGGTAGTTGATGATCTGCGCGTCCCCGGCGGCGAAGGACGCGGGCACGGGCTGGCGCAGTTCGGCCACCAGGGAGCCCTCCCCCACTTCGAGGAAGTGCCGAAGGCCCGAGAGGGTGACGGTGCCGCAGTTGCGCAGGGCGATCGGCGTCGTGCCGAGGAAGTCGGTGTCCCTGGCGATCGTGCCCAGGTTGATCACTTCCGGCAGGGCCTCGATGCAGGCCACGTCGGGGGGAAGATCGGTGGAGGGACCGGGGACGGGCGCGACGCGCGCGACGAGGGGCAGGCGGCCGGTGTCCGGGAAGGGGGTGAACCGGAAGACGTCGCTCCATGCGCCTTCGCCCACCGCCGGATCGAAGCTGACCACGACCGATGCCGTCTCGCCGGGCAACAGCGTCGGGGGCAGGGGATCGGGCGTGTCGAGGGCGAAGCCGGGGGTGTTGCGCTCCGAGGCCGGGTCCATGGGCAGCGGCACGCGTCCGCAGTTCTCGACACCGACGCGGGTGGTCGGGACGGGGTCATCGGCTTCGAGTGTTCCGAAGTCGACCTCGCTCGGCGTGAAGCGCAGGCAGCGCTCGCGGGCTTCGTCGGGCTCCGCGCCGGTGCCCAGCAGCGGTACGGACACCTCGATCACCTGCCGGCCGGTGTCCGCCCGGGCGAGGAGGAGGTCGGTATACAGGCGCTCGCTGAACGGGGTGAAGGTCACCTCGACGAGCAGCGCGTCCCCGGGCTGGAGGCGCCCATCGCCGCCGACCACGATCGTGGCCTCGAACGCCGGCTCGATCACCACGGGGGGCAACGGGTCCAGGGGCACCTCGCCGCAGTTGCGCAGGGTCAGAACGACATCGGCGGAGCCGCCGACGAGCACCCGCCCGAAGTCGAAGTGGCTCTCCTCGGCGCGAAGGCAGCCGCCGAGGGTGTCCGTGGTCGTCGAGCCGCCGCCACTACTCGAGCCGCCGCCATCGCTCGAGCTGCCGCCGCTGGTGCCCGGGGTCTGAGACGTCGGCTCGGGCCCGTCGGGCCAGCGCTCGTCCACATCATCGAGGGGCACGCACAGGCCCCGGGCGCAGACCTCGCCTTCCCCGGCGCAGTCGCCGTCGACCTCGCAGGGCTCCCCGAGCGAGGGCAGGGACTGACACCCCGCCACCAGCAGCCAGGCGAGCGTGAGCAGCACATGGACGCCCAGCGACCCGGCAGATCGAGCGGAACGCGCATTCGGTCGAATCATTGTCTCGGCTCCATGAAGGGAGGCCGCTCCCGCGAGGGGAGCTCGAGCGACCCGGGATCAACACGCCCTCCAGACTAGCAACTTGCCGCACGAATGAAAGATCAACCCTCGACGCACCGGGTCCATGGAGCGGCCGTGCCGGCTCCACAGCCTCACTGACCCGACCCCTCATCCAGGCTGCAGGAGAGGGTTCCGGGCCTGCGATGACATCGCGTTTCGGACGCACCCCCTTCAGGTGCCCGTTCACAGACGGCTCTTCCGGAGTCTGGGGATGACAGTAGCCTCATCCCCCCGACCGAAGGTGATGCCGATTCAAGGCGTCAAGTGGTCTCCTGGAGCAACCACGCAGCTGTGGTGAAGCGGGCGAGCAGGTGCCGGACCCCAGCTCGTCTCCACGGAAACCAGGAACGTCCCCGGAAGGACGGAAACGCGGCATGAACACCGATGACGGTTGAGCATCCCCGCCCGTGCAAGATGCCGTTGCACCGCGCCGCGGAAGGATGCACAAGCCTCAGCGGTTGCGCTTCCGTGGCCCCGTCCCCCGCACCCCCGTACGCGACGTGACCGACGAATTCCGACTCGCCCTCCTCCAGCGCCCCGCCAACCCCGACGGCGCCGACGCCCTCGACGCGGCCATCGAGGACCTCCGCGAGGCCGCCGCCCGCGGGGGCCAGATCCTCGTCCTGCCGGAGCTGTTCCGCTCCCCCTACTTCTGCCAGGAGATGACCCCGGACGGGTTCGGCCTCGCCGAGCGCGTCCCCGGACCCACCACCGAGCGCCTCGGCCGCCTGGCCCGCGAGCTCGGGGTCGTCATCGTCGCCAGCCTCTTCGAGGAGGCCGCCCCCGGCCTGTGCTTCAACACCACCGCAGTCCTCGACGCCGACGGCCGCTTCCTCGGCCGCTACCGCAAGGCCCACATCCCCGACGACCCCCTCTACTTCGAGAAGTTCTACTTCACCCCCGGCGACTCTCCCTGGCAGGTTTTCGCCACCCGCCACGCCCGTGTCGGTGTGCTCATCTGCTGGGACCAGTGGTTCCCCGAGGCCGCCCGGCTCACCGCCATGCGCGGCGCCGAGGTCCTCGTCTACCCCACCGCCATCGGCACCATCGACGCGGAGGGAGCCGAACAGCACGCGCTCCAGCGCGACGCCTGGATCACCGTCCAGCGCAGCCACGCCATCGCCAACGGCCTGCACGTCGCCGCCGTCAACCGTGTGGGTCGCGAAGGCGAGCTGAACTTCTGGGGCAGCTCCTTCGCCTGCGGCCCGCAGGGCGAAATCCTCGCCCACGCCCCGAGCGACGCGCCGGAGACGCTGATCGTGCCGTGCTCGCGCCAGCGGATGCGCGACACCCGCCAGTGGTGGCCGTTCTTCCGCGACCGCCGCATCGATCACTACGGCGACCTCACGCGCCGCTGGCTCGGCGATGCCCCGGGCGAGGACACCCCATGAGCGCTCCCCGCGAGACCCCCGGCCGCTGGCGGATGCCCGCCGAGTGGATGCCCCACGAGGCCACCCTGCTCACGTGGCCCCACGACGCGGGCATCTGGGGCCGCCTCATGCCGGACATCCAGGGGACGTTCGCGCGCCTCGCCGCCCTCCTCGCGGAGGTCGAGGACGTGCACATCGCCGCCCCGGCCGCGTGGCACGGGCGCGTGGACGAGGCGCTGCGCGGCGCCGGCGCCGACGCTGCGCGCGTGACGCTTCATCCGGTGGACAGCGACGATGTCTGGGCCCGCGACCACGGTCCCATCGCCGTGGTGCCGCTCGGCGTGCCGGCGCCCGGCCAGCCGCCGCGGCTGCTGCTGGACTGGCGGTTCAACGCATGGGGGGCGAAGTTCCCCCACGAGCGCGACGACCGGGTGGCGGCGGCCATGGCCGAGCGGCTCGGGCTGCCCTGCCGGCGGATGGAGATGGTGCTGGAGGGCGGGGCCATCGAGGTCAACGGCGAAGGCGATCTGATCACCACCCGGGCCGTGCTCCTCAACGCCAACCGTGGGGGCAGCGGCGATCCGGCGCAGGCCGAGGAGACCCTCCGCGAGGCCCTGGGCGTGGAACGGGTGATCTGGCTCGACGAGGGGCTGGAGGGGGACGACACGGACGGGCACGTGGACGACATCGCCCGCTTCGTGGACCCGTGCACGGTGGTGCTGGTGCAGCCTGCGGACGCGGCGCATCCGGACCACGCGACCATGCGGCGCAACCGGGCGATCCTCGAAGCGTCGCGCGGACCCGGTGGCCGGCCGTTCACCCTGGTGGATCTGCCGGCCCCCGATCCGGTGGCCGTGGACGGGCAGATGCTGCCCGCCAGCTACGCGAACTTCGCCATCGCCAACGGGCGGGTGATCGTGCCCACCTTTGCCCAGCCGGCCGATGACCGCGCGCTCGGCATCCTGCGGGAGTGCTTTCCCGGCCGCGACGTGGTGGGGCTGGACGCCCGTGCGCTGATCACCCAGAGCGGCGCGGTGCACTGCGTGACGCAGCAGCTTCCCGCCGAAGGGGCCCGATGAGCAGCGTGGCCCGCGCGGACCTGCGGGTGCAGGCCCCGGACGACGCGCCGGCGTGGGCGCTCCCGCCCCACGTGATGGGGCGCCTGCGCCAGGGCCTCGGCGCGGTCGGGGGCAAGGTCCTGCGGCGCTCGGCAGCGCGGGGCGCGGCGGTGTTCACGGCGCAGGTGGACGCCATGCCGCTCACGGTGGTCTGCGCCTACGCGCCGGCGGATGCGTGCCTGGTGGTGCGCCTCGAATGCGAGAGCCCGTTCCCCGCGCGGCTCGCGGCGATGGTGTTCCCGACGGGGTTGCTGGTGTGCCTGCTCGCCTCCTGGGTCCTGTTCGGAACGGCGGTGGGCATCGCGGCGGGCTTCGTGGTGGGGCTCGCGCTGTCGACGGTGGTGTCGTGGTGGACGTGGCGCGCCGCCCGGGAGCGTGGCACGGAGGGCCCCGGCCGTCACACGGCGACCATGCACGAGCTTCGATCGGCGGTGCTGCGCTCCCTGCGGAGCGCAGGGTTCGTGGTGGAGGAGAACCCCTCTCGCCTGCTGGGTATCGAGGAGTCCGGCGTACGCGCCAGCGCCGGCGAGAGCCCGGAGGAGGCCCTGCGCATGGGGGACCCGGACGCGTGGACCCGCCGCATGCGCGAAGCCCTCGAAGCCCTTCCCTGAAACGGAGACGACGATGCCCACCCCCGCCCTGATCGAGAACACGACGTTCCTGTTGCCCCACCACGCAGTGCGGGTGGACGAGGTGCAGTGGAGCGCGTCGGAGCGGGTGCGCCTGGTGCGCGACGACCTGCTGCACCCGGTGGCGGGTGGGAACAAGGCGCGCAAGCTCGATGCGCTGCTGCCCGCCCTGCAGGCCGCCGGGGTGACGGATGTGGTGACCTGCGGCGGGGCGCAATCGTCGCACTGCGCGGCCACGGCGGCGCTGGCGGCCGGTTGCGGGATGCGCGCCCACCTGCTCCTTCGCGGAGAGCCCCCGGAGACGGTCACCGGCTACACGCTGCTGTCGATGACGTTCGGCGAGGTCACGTGGGTGGATCGAGACCGGTACGCGGATCGGGAGGGCATGCTGGAGCACCATCGCGCGCGACTCGCCGCGGGGGGGCGCCGCGTGGCCGTGATTCCGGAGGGAGCACGCTGTGTGGACGCGCTCCCGGGGCTCATCCGGCTGGTGTGGGGCCTCGCCCTGACGCTGGACCGCCCGCACCGCACTCCCTGGCGAGTCGTGGTGGACTCCGGCACGGGGACGACGGCGACGGGGCTGGCGATCGGTGCGGCGTTGCTCGATCTGCCGTGGGAGATCTACGGGGTGCGGCTGGTGCAGGACACCGAGGACGAGCTTCGGCGCACGGAGCAGGAGCTGGTGCTGGCCTTCGAGGCGCGCCATGGCGCGCTGCCGCGAAGGCCGTCGGTGCTGTGGGCGGAGCGGGCTCCCGCGCGACGCTTCGGCCAGGCGGACCCGGCGGACCTGGAGGGCTGTATCCGCACGGCCAGGCGAACCGGCGTGCTCTTCGACCCGCTCTACACGTGGGCGGCCTGGCAGTTCCCGGCATCGTTCTCGAGCCGGCACCTGCGCCACACGGTGGTGGTGCACACCGGGGGGCAGCTCAACCTCTTCGGTGTAGCGCAGCGTATCCCGTACCCCTCGCTGGCCCACGAATGAGCGGTGCGGGAGCGACGGCGGAGCGTGATGCGCGGCCCGCAGTACGTCCGGTGCACCTGTCCCGGAGGATGCGGAAGGGCAGGGTGCGTGCATGGTCCCGGGGTACCATGGCGTGGCTGGTCGCCGCGGGGGTCCTTCTCGCGGGCGGGTCCACGTGGGCCGAGCAGGCGGGGACGGACGGGGACGGGGAGGCGGCGACAAGGGTGGAGGAACACGAGCGGGGGAGTCCTGAAGGAGGGAGCGAAACGGGGAACCCGCCGGCGGAGGTCGAGCCGGACGCGCCCGGGGGAGGCGAGCGCGCGCAGGAGCGGCCGTCGCCGAGCCTGGACGGCTCGGACGACCCGGAGGTGGTGGACGACGCGGCGGAACGGGAGGGCGAGGACGTCGAGCAGGACGCGAGCCCGGAGCACGCGGCGGAAGAGGATGCAGGACCTGAGGTTCGCACGCTGACGCGGCAGCCGCGGCTGCAGCTGGAAGGGGAGGAGGAGCAGGAGGTGCTGAAGTTTCCGCCGCATCCGGAGGCCGCGCGGATCCGGTCGGACATCGATGGTGCGCTGGGGCCGACGCCGGACTATCGGAGGCTGGTGCTGGAGGTGCCGGCGCTGAAGGTGGGGTGGGAGCAGTTCGGGAGCACGAGCGCGAGGGAGGGGTACGCGGGGGTGCGAAACGACCGGGTGCGTCAGGCGGACAACACGACGTTCGGGCTGCGGATGGACGGGCGGCTGACGCACGAGACGGATCCTGCGCTGACGTCGCTGCATGTGCTGGCGGTGTTCCGGCGGCAGTCGTTGCGGGATGCGGATGAGCCGGTGGTGCTGGAGGATCTGGTTCGGCTGGAGGGGTCGACGGACGTGCGGGGGTACGAGTCGCGGCTGCTCGGGCCGGACACGTCGCTGATGCCGACGGTGGCGCTGCGGTACACGACGGCGTTCACGCGGACGGAGGTTCGGGCTCCGGACACGGGGGAGGTGCTGGGGCGGACGCGTCGGAGCGTGCTGCGCGGGAGCATGGGAGCGGTGGCGCGGTTGCCGGGGGACGTGCGGGAGGTTCGGGGGACGGTGTTCGTGGAGCGGGATCTGGCGGCGATCCGGGGACGGGAGGTGAGCGGGCTGGCGGGGAGCGTGCTGCACGAGCGCGCGCTCGAGCGGCTGGGGGGGGAGGCGCGGTGGCGCAACACGCTGGAGGTGGACTGGTATGTGCCGTCGTCGGGGGACGGGGCGACGGACCTGCGGTTCACGATGGACGGTCGGTCGGCGGTGAGCGTGCCGCTGGTGGGCGGGGTGCGCTCGGGGGTGTTCGTGAGCGGGTACCTGTTCCGGGGGGCGCTGCCGTCGCAGCGGCGGCTGGAGCTGACGACGATCACGGGGCTGGAGCTGGGGTTCTCGGGGACGCGGAGCTGGCGCTACTGAGTCGTGTGGCGGGTTCGTGCGATGATGCGCGATGCGGCAGACGGACGGCGCCGGGGGCGATTCGCGTCACGGGCCGCTGGTGCCGGGCGCGGGCAGGGTAACGGCGCGGCGGGCGGTGGTATCGAGCGCGAGGGCGAGGTGGCGCACGGCGGCGCGTGCGGGGGCGAATGCGTCGCGAGAGTCCGGAACGTCGGGGTCGGCGGTCAGGAGGCGGAGGTCGTCGAGGAGGCTGGGGGAGCCGGGGAGCGTGCCGAGGAGGGGAGCGAGTTCGGGCCACTCGTGGAGGAGGTCCTGTCCGGCATGGCGGGCCTTGAGGAGGGCGAGGTCGAGGGCGTCGATGGCCGCGAGGCGCTCGATCGACCGGGCGCGGGTGCGCTGGAGGGAACAGGAGCTGGCTGGGGACACGGCGGCGGGGGTCCGGGTTCCGGGAGGCTGCGCGCCGGGGGGCCTGGCATCAGCGGACTGCGCGTCGGGTGGACGCTGGCCCGCCTGCTCCAGGGCGGTGGCGAGGTCGACGGCGGCGGTGCGGGCGTCGAGGACGCGGCTGGCGAGGGTGTCGATGCGGGCGCGGCGGTGGCGGACGAGGTGGACGAGGCGGCGGCGAACGCGATGGAGGTCGCGGGCGGGGGTGGTGGGGTCGCAGCGCAGGGCGTCGACGGCGAGCAACAGGCAGGCGTGGAGGTGGCTGTGGGCGCCTCGGCTGTTGGGGGGTCTGGGGAGGCGTCGGGCATCGAGGCGGGCGAGGGTGAGGCGGGTGATCCTGGCGTGGAGGTCGTGTTCCTGCCGGAGGAGCTCGCGGGCGGTGGCGTGGTCCTCGGTGGTGGTGGGTCTGGCGAGGGCGTCGATGCGCCGAGCGAGGCGGTCGATGGCGGTGCGGACGCGGGCGATCTGGATGTCGAGGGGGTCGAGTTGGCCGTGTCCCTGTTCCTCGCGGCGCCGGATGTGTTCGAGGGCGGTGACGACGGAGTCGAGTCGCCGGATTTCGCGGTCGAGGGGGTCCGGGACGGGCATGGTGTTCAGTCCACCCGGAAGGCCTTTCGGTTGACGAAGGCGAGGAGCCCGTCGCGGGCGAGTTCGCGGCCGAAGCCGGAGGCGCCGACGCCGCCGAAGGGCAGGCGGGGATCGGACTTGACCATGCCGCCGACGGACACGTGTCCGCAGCGCAGGCGGGGGATGAGTGCCTCGCCCGCGCCGGGAGCGGCGAAGACGGTGGCGCCGAGCCCGTACCGGGACCGGTTGGCGAGCTGCACGGCGTGTTCGGTGTCGCGCACGGGGGTGACGGGGGCCACGGGTCCGAACAGCTCCTCGTCGAAGGCGGGCATACCCGGTTGCACGTGGTCGAGCACGGTGGGGGGGAAGAAGGCCGCGGGGCCGCCGGGGGGCTCGCCGCCGAGCCGGAGCCGGGCACCGGCGGCGACGGAGCGCCGGACCTGATCGAGCAGGGTGTCGACGGCCTTGCGGTGGACGAGGGGGCCGATGTCGGTGTCCTCCCGGGCGGGGTCGCCGACGACGAGGGCGTCCATGCGCTGCACGAGCCCGTCGAGGAAGGCCTCGTGGAGGTCTTCGTGCACGAGGAAGCGCTTGGCGGCGATGCAGGACTGGCCGTTGTTCTGGGTTCGGCTCTGCACGGCGGTGTCGAGGGCCGCGTCGAGATCGGCGCCTTCGAGGACGAGAAAGGGGTCGCTGCCGCCGAGCTCGAGGACGCAGGGCTTGAGGGCCTCCCCTGCGCTGCGGGCGACGGAGCGGCCCGCGCGCTCGGAGCCGGTGAGGGTGACGGCGGCCACCCGGTCGTCGGCGATGCAGCGGGCGACGGTGTCGGTGTCGACGAGGAGGGTGGCGAGCAGTCCGTGCGGGGCGCCGGCGTCGCGGAGGATGTCCTCGATGGCGAGCGCACAGCCGGGGACGTTCGGGGCGTGCTTGAGGAGGACGGCGTTGCCGGCGGCGATGGCGGGGGCGGCGCAGCGAAAGAGCTGCCACCACGGGAAGTTCCACGGCATGATGGCGAGAACGACACCGAGCGGCGCGTGGTGCACGCCGCTGCGGCGGGCGTCGGTCGGGATGGTCTCGTCCCGGAGCCAGTCGGCCGCATGCTCGGCGTAGTACCGGCAGACGAGCGCGCACTTCTCGACCTCGGCGCGGGCCTGGGTGACGGGCTTGCCCATCTCCTCCACGGCGAGCTGCGCGAGCTCCTCGCGCCGGCGGTCGAGTACCCCGGCGACGGCCAACAGAAGCGCGGCGCGCTCGGCGGCGCCGGAGTCCGCCCATCCGATCGCGGCGTGGCGTGCGGCGTCCAGACGCCGTTCGACCTCCTCCTCGCCGTGCAGGGGAAGCGCCCGGACGGTCTCACCGGTCAGCGGGTTGATCGCCCTGAACATCGTGCCTCCGGGACAGCGGTCGGATGAAGAATGACGGGGGTCGCGCCGGTCGCGAACGCGGGACGGGGCGGCGGAGCGGCAGGCCACTCCGATCGCGAACGCGGGACGGGGTGGGCGCCGGGATTCGGATAGGGCTGCCGGGGAGGGGCCACAAGGGTGACAGCTTCCGCGTTCGGGCATAGGGTGGTCGGCGCGCGGGCGGTCCCCGCCCGGTCCGGCGACGCCCGGGCCTCCGGGTGGCTCCGCGCCGTCGTTCCCTCTCCGTGCATCCCTCCCGGCCCCATGCGAACGCCCCCTTCTCGCCCTGTCCCTGCGCCGCGCGCGGCCCGGTGCCTGTCCGTCGCCCTGCTCCTGCTGGCGTGGGCGGCCCAGTCGTGCGGCGGCAGCGCCCCCCCGGCCCCGGCCGAGCCTCCGGCGGTCTGCGCCATGCTGGGCGACGACGAGGACTCGGTCGAGTCCTTCCGGGTGTCGATGCAGCCCGCGCCCGTGCTGATCGAGAACGCGCGGGTCCTGACCGCGGACGGCGACCGGCACGACCCGGGCCATGTGCTGTTCGCCGAGGGGCGCATCGTCTCGGTGGGGCCGGGCACGGCCTCCGAGGTCCCGGACGACACGGTGCGCCTGGACGCGGCCGGCCGGTGGGTGACTCCCGGCATCATCGACGCCCACAGTCACCTCGGCGTGTACGCCACCCCGGGGGTGGACGCGCACTCCGACGGCAACGAGGCCACCGCGCCGATCACGGCCGAGGTCAACGCGCTGCACAGCTTCTGGCCTCAGGATCCGGGTCTGCAGCGGGCCTCGGCCGGCGGGGTCACGACGATCCACGTGCTGCCGGGCTCGGCGAATCTCGTCGGCGGGCGCAGCGTGACCCTCCGGGTCCGCCGGGGGGCCATGGCCGCCTCGGACCTGCTCTTCCCCGGCGCCCCCGAGGGGGTGAAGATGGCCTGCGGCGAGAACCCGAAGCGCGTGTACGGGAGCCGCAACCGCTCCCCGGCCACCCGGATGGGCAACGTGGCGGTGCTCCGCCAGGCGCTGTACGACGCCCGGACCACGCTGCGCGAGCTGGAGGCGCACGAGGAGGAGCTTCGCACCTGGTGCGAGGACGGCGCGCGCGGGGACGCTCCCGAGCCGCCGGCGCGCAACCTGCAGCGCGAGACCCTCGCCCGCCTGCTTCGGGGCGAGCTCCTTCCACAGGTGCACTGCTACCGCGCCGACGAGATGCGCGTCATGCTCGACCTCGCCGAGGAGTTCGGCTTCAGCATCCGCGCCTTCCACCATGCGGTGGAGGCCTACAAGATCGCCGATGAGCTGGCCGTACGCGAGGTGGCCACGGCGACCTGGGCCGACTGGTGGGGCTTCAAGCTCGAGGCCCTCGACGCCGTGCTCGAGAACGCCGCCCTGCTCACGGTGGCCGGCGCGCGCGCGGTGATCCACTCCGACTCCGCCTACGACATCCAGCGGCTCAACCAGGAGGCCGCGAAGGCCTACTTCGCCGGCCTCGCTGCCGGCCTGGAGCTCACCGAGGACGACGCCCTTCGATGGATCACCGCCAACGCCGCCTGGGTGCTCGGCATCGATCACCTCACAGGCCGCCTCGCCCCGGGCCTGCGCGCCGACGTCGTGCTCTGGTCCCAGCATCCCTTCAGCGTGTACGCCCGCGCGGACTACGTGTTCGTGGACGGCATCGCCCAGACGGTGCGCGGCGAGGCGGAGCACCCGTGGAGTGACTTCGAGCTCGGCCAGTGGCCCAACGAGGTGCAGCCATGAGATGTCCACGGCCCATTTCCTCACTCCGGCGTCTCGTCCTGCTCCTCGCCCTCGCAAGCCTGTCCGCTGCGGCGCTGGCCGACGAGGGTCCCTCCGCAGACGGAAGCGCCCCGTCGGAGCCCGATTCCATGACTCCCGCAGGGAGCGCCCCGTCACCCGCCGACGGCCCCGTGTGCATCGTCGGTGCGCGGGTGCACGCGGTGGTGGCGGCACCCGCGTATGCGACGGTCTGCATGGAGAACGGCACGATCACCTCGGTGCGCAACGCGCCGGCACCGGCGGGCGCCGTGGTGGTCGACGGCCGCGGTGCGGTGCTCACGCCAGGCCTGATCGACGCGCAGAGCCAGCTCGGCCTCCTCGAGGTGAACGCGGTCCCGGAGACGCGGGATGCGGACGCGTCTACCGACCATGAGATCCGCGCAGCGTTCCGGGTCGCGCCCGGACTCAACCCGTTCTCCATGGTGGTGCCGATCACGCGGTCCGGGGGGGTGACTTCGGTGGTCAGCGCTCCCGGGGGCGGCCTCATCTCCGGACAGGCGGCCCTGTGGGATCTCGGCCCTGCGGACGCCACGGACCTCGTCGTCCGCGAGTCGGCGTATCTGGTGGTGCCGTTCACCGGTCGTGCGCTCCGCGAGGATGCCCGCAGCCGGCGACTCGCCCGGCTCGACGAGGTCTTCGACGACGCCAGGGTGCGCGCCGGGAACCCGGAGGCGTTCGAGGAGCGGCGGATGCGGGATCTCGCGGCGCACCGGCTGGATCTGATCGCGCTCGAGGAGGTTCGCGTGGCGGGAACGCCGGTGCTGTTCCAGGCCCAGCGCGTGGCGGATGCCCGGGCGCTGCTCGCGCTGGCGGAGCGGCATGGCCTCCGGCCGGCGTTCACGGGTCTGGCCGACGGCTGGCGGATCGCGCCCGAGCTGGCGGAGGCGGGCGCGTTCGTGATGGTGCATCCCATGCGCAACCTGCCGGCGCAGTTTGACGAGCTGGGCGCGCGGGAGGACGCCGCCGCGCTGCTCGACGAGGCTGGCGTGCCGGTGATCCTGACGACCGGCACGACGCACAACGGCCGCAACCTTCGGTTCATCGCCGGCAATGCGGTGCGTGCCGGGATGAGCGCGGAGAGCGCGCTGCGGGCGGTGACGCTGCATCCGGCGATGCTGGCCGGGGTGGGCGACACCCACGGCGCGATCGAGGTCGGGCGGGTGGCCAACCTGGTGCTGTGGAGCGGCGACCCGTTCGAGTTCTCGAGCCGCCCGGTGGCGGTCTGGGTGCGCGGAGAGGCTCTTCCTCTGGAGCATCGGCAGGACGCGCTTCGCGAGCGTCACCGGGAGCGGGGGGTGTACGACTGAGGGGAGGCAAACGCTCTCACCCGCCTCCCCTTTTCGGCATGCGGCAGTGCTCACCGCTCACCTGTCCGGGTCCTGCGCGTCACCTGTGAGGCGCTCAGCGCGCGCTGGTGTTCAGCCGGATGTCGTAGCCGTCGGGTCCGGCGAGAGGCACGATATCGCAGGAGGTCGCTCCGGTGCCCGGATCCACGCGCATGATGACGTCGGCGACCCGCCAGGTGTGCCCACCGCAGCCACTGCCCGAGCGGTTGGTGATGGCGAAGTCCGGGGCCTCGCCGAAGACGGCGCGCAGGCTGCCGCCGCAGTAGATGGAGACGGTGTTTCGGGTGGTTCGCGTGCCGGAGAACATGTGGACCATGACGCGGAAGGAGTCTCCATCGTTGGGGTTGTCGACGTTGATGTTCTCCGGGTCCTGTCCGCGGATGTTGTCGATGTCGAGGCGGGGGTTCGGGCAGGTCTGTCCGGCACCTCGGTTGCACGCTTCGCCCGGGGAGGGCGCGTAGCCCCAGTTGGCGCCGCCGGTGCCGCGGCCCGCGCGGCAATTGGCGTAGTAGCAATCGTTTGCGGTACAGAAGGTGGCGCCCGGCACGTCCCGCAGCAGGTGGAGGTCCATGTCGACGCTGCCGAAGGTATCCCACACCAGCTCCACGCGGAGTCCCTCGCCTTCGGCAGACACGATCCAGGAGCAGGCGAAGGTGGTGTTCTTGTCGTCGGTGATCTGGATGGTGACGAGATAGTCCCCGGAGACATCCATGTAGAAGCGGGTCTGGGGGCTGGTGGGGTTCTCGGGGACGCCGGCGTTGGAGTTCGGGGGCGGTCGCACGATCCAGTTCACCTCGGTGATGACATCGTCGAAGAAGCTCTGGGCGTCGAGTTCGTAGTGGCGGAAGGGCTGGGTGACCTCGTTGTCGGGGCAGTTCACGACGGGTGCGCAGTTGGGAATGTTGTCGACGCATCCGTCGCAGGCGTTGTCGCGGCCGTCACAGACTTCGGGCTGCGGGGTGAGGCTGCCGGAGCAGGGTCCCCAGCGGGGGTCGAGGCGGTTCTGGCAGATCTGGGTGCCGTCGGCGCAGGCTCCGACGCCGCGGGCGGTTGGCGGGCCCATGAAGCAGCGCTGTACGCTGCCGAACTCGCACGGGCAGTCCTGGTCGGCGATCCCGTCCCCACACTGTGGATCGAGGAAGTAGTCATAGTCATGCTGGGTGGGGATGCAGACGTTGTCGGGCACCTCGTCGCGCGGCACGCACCCTCCGCCCTGGACGAAGCAGACATCGTCGCCATCGCAGCGGGCGTTGTCGGGCCGGTAGATCGGCGTGCCATCGTCGCAGGCGGGCACGGTGCAGGCGATTCCGTCGTCCGGCGGGCGGTCCTCGTTGTCGGGGATGTAGCGCACCTCTCCCGCTTCGCAGACGGGCCTGCGGCAATCGCCTGCGCGATCATCGGGGGCGTCATCGCGGTCCTGGACCTCTGCCACCGTGCACGAGCCGGCCTCGCAGCGGTTGAGGGTGCAGGGGTTTCCGTCGCTGCAGTCCGCGTCGGTGCGGCAGGAGGGCTGGCAGAAGCCACCCTGGCAGGATTCTCCCTCGGCGCAGTCCCCATCGGTGGCGCAGGGAATGCGACACTCGGCTCCGGCCGCGGTCTGCTGACACGCACCGCCTTCGGCGCCGCAGTCGCGGTCGACGCGGACGGGGCAGCCGGCAGCGTTGGGCTCGCAGCGCACGAGCAGGTTCCCGTCGCAGGTGTTGTCGGGACAGGGTGGATAGGCGCTGCAGTCGGCGGAGAGGCAGGCGCCGGTCTCGGGATCGCACACCTCGCCGTCCTCGCACCCGTCGAGGGCGCATCGGGGGAAGCACACGCCGTCATCGCACACGAACCCATCGTCGCACTGGGTGTCCCGAAGGCACTCGACGCATCGCTCGGCGACTTCGTCGCACAGGGGGGTGGGTGCTTCGCAGGTTTCCCCGCCGCACGTCGCGGCGCAGCGGCCGTCGATGCACTCGAGGGTTCCCGCGCACTCGGCGTTCGTCTCGCATCCGCTGCCGGGCTGGCCCGGGACTTCTCCGGAGGGGGGCGGACCGAAGCGTCCGCCGCGGTCGTCGTCGCCGGCGCCGCCTCCGCCCTGGGTTTCGTCGGCGCATCCGGCCAGGGCCAGTACCAGGGCTGCCGGGATCAGGAGGGCGAGCGCAAGGGATCGGAGGAGCATCGTGGTCCGGGGCTGCAGGCGGTCGCGGTCGGGGGCGCGCCGGGACACCGGGCGCGCGATCCGGGATTCTAGCCGACATGGCGCAGCGCGCCAAGGATCGGTGCGCATTTGCCACGCGGCTGTCTTGCGGGTGCCTGCAGGCCCGACCTGATTCCCGACGATCCGGGCCCTGCTCAGAGCTCGCTGGAGCTGGTGCGGACGTCGAACCCGCCGGAGGACCCGGTGAGGATGTCCACGGTGCAGGCGGTGGCCCCGGTGTCGGGGTCGACGATCATGTTGACGTCGGCGACGCGCCAGGTCTGTCCGCCGCAGCCGCCGCCGGCCTGGGTGAGGGTAACGGTATCGGGGGCTTCGCCGACGACGGCGGCGAGTCCTCCGCCGCAGTAGACGGAGAGGACGGGGCGGGTGGGCGCCGCGCCGCTGAACTTGTGGATCATGAACCGGAACACGTCGCCGTTGTTCGGGTTGTCGACGTTGATGTTCTCCGGGTCCTGCCCGCGGATGTTGTCGATGTCGAGGCGGGGATTCGGGCAGGTCTGCCCTGCGCCGCGGCCGCAGGCCTCGCCGGGGGACGGATCGTAGCCCCAGTTGACGCCGCCGGTGCCGCGTCCTGCGCGGCAGTTGGCGTAGTAGCACGAGGAGTTGTCACAGAACCTCGTGCTGGTGCCGAGGAGGGCGAGGTGGAGGTCGAGATCGACGCTCCCGAAGGTGTCCCACACCAGCTCGCCACGGAGTCCGGAGCCCTGTGCGGACACGATCCAGGAGCAGCCGAAGGTGTCCTGCTTGTCGTCGGTGACGGTGAGGGAGACGAGGTAGTCCCCGGACACGTCCATGAACATGCTGGTCACGGGGGAGTTGGGATTGTTGGGCACGCCGGCGTTGGAGTTGGCCGGCGGGATGACGACCCACTCGTAGGACTCGACGGTGGCGTCCACGAAGGCGCTGGCGTCGAGCACGTACTCGCGGAACGGCTGGGTGACCTGGTTCTCGGGGCACTGGAGAACGCCGGTGCAGTCCGGGAGGTCATCGACGCAGCCGTTGCAGGAGTTGTCGCGGCCGTTGCAGACCTCGGGGCTGGGAAGGATGCCGCCGGTGCAGGGCCCCCAGGTGGGGTTGTCCCGGTTCACGCACTGCTGGATGCCGTCGGTACACTGGCCGACGCCGCGCGCATTGGGCGGCCCGATGAAGCAACGCTGCACCGTGCCGAATTCGCAGGGGCAGTCGCCGTCGGCGCGACCGTCGCCGTTGTTGTCCTGACCGTCTCCGCAGACCTCCTGATCGAGGTAGCCCGGGTCGAAGGGCTCGCAGACCCAGTCGGGGAGGTCTTCGGGCACCACGCATCCCTGGCCCGGAACACAGAGGTTGTCGGCGTCGAGGGGATCGTCGCTTCGGCACAGCTCGTTGTTGGGGAACTGGACCGGGGTTGTGCCCTGGCAGCGGGGCTCCACGCAGAAGGTGTCGTCGGAGCGGGGAGGCAGGTCTGCGGGGCTCGCCACCTCGATCAGCACCCCGTTCTCGCACGCGGGCCGCTTGCAGTCGCCCGGGGTTTCGTCGGGCAGCAGACGGTCGGTGGTGATCGCCTCGCACCGCGAATTCCTGCAGACGTTCGTCGTGCAGATGTTGTCATCCACACAGTCCTCGTCCTCGCGGCAACCGTCCACGCACTCGGCGTTGACGCAGATCTGCCGCTCGCCGGTGCAGTCCACATCCAGGATGCACTCGAACTCGACCTGGGAGGTGTCCCCCGGCTCCGAGCCAACGTCCCCGGGATCGGACGGGCCGTCCGTGACATCCCCGGGCATGGTGGGTTCGATGGTGCCGGGCGGCTCCACGCCGTCGTCGTCGGAGCTGCACGCGGGGGTCGCGATTGCGGTGAGGAGCAGTAGGGCCGCGGACAGCAGCGGGGTCATTCGATTCAATTCCATCCTGACATCCTGTGTCTTCTCGAAGCAGCCGCGGCTCGCCGTTCGTGTGGGGAGAGGGTGGCGGGCACGGGGGCGAGCGGAGTCACGGGTACCCCGCCCCATCGGCGGTCCGTAGTCAGCTTGTCGCAGCGCGGCAACGAATCAGCCACGAATTTTTCCCGGCGTCCGGGAGACGTCGTCCCCGCAGCCGTCACGAGCAGCCTCGGTGATGGTCCGGTGTGCGTACCGCCGGACAGCGGCCTCATCCGCGCGGTGTGAGCGTCAGAAACAGTCCGGCGGAGAGCAGCGTGAACCGGTAGGTGCCGTTGGCGAGGTCATGCCGCGACGCCGCGACGGTTCGGCGAAGCACGTGGTGAACCAGCAGATCCCCGTGAAGGCTCAGCGCCGAGGTGAGCGGCTGCTCGATCCCGGCCCCGGCGATGATGCGGGTTCCGTCGGGGCTGCTCATGTCGACGGTCTCGTCGGGGCTTGCGCCGGTGCGCAGACCCCCGCGTCCGCGTATTGTCCAGGTGTCTCGAGGGCTGTGGTGCACGACGCTCTCGGCACCGACGGTGTCTCGCCACTGGCGCTCGATGCGCAGGCTGGAGGCATCCCCGACACCGAGCTCGGGCTGGGCGAGGCCGGCGCTCCGCACGCGAACGTCGAAGGCCTCGAGGGTGGACCAGCGGGTCAGGGTTCCCCACGCGTCCACGGTCCAGGCGGGGTGCCCGCGCCATCGCACGCCGGCGTGCAGGGATCCCGGAAGCCGGATGCCGAGCTGGGCTCGGCCTTCGATCCGCGGCGCGTACTCGAGTCCCTGGGCTGCGAGGTCGCCGGTGAAGAAGGGGTCGTCCATGTCGAGGACGAAGCGGCCGCGCAGGGTCAGCGGGACCCCGTGCTGCCAGCTCGCGCCGAGCTGCCAGTCCGCGCCGAGGTCGGCGGATGCGCCGAGCTGGAAGGTCACCCCGGCGCCGGTGGCGTCCCGGAGGTGGATGGGGCGCGCGAGGGCCTCCAGCTCGCGAACGGCCGGCGGGGCATCGGGCCCGAAGTCGTTCGGCTGGTTGATCGCGGGTCCGGCGAGGGCATCGCCGAGTTCGGAGAGGGCCGCGAAGTCCTGCACCCGGCGGATGTCGGCGTAGCCGAGGACCAGGGAGGCCCCGCCGCCCAGGCGCAGGCCCGCGACGGGTTCGACGCCAAGGGATACCGTGGTGTGGACGGCTGCGATGGTGGCCTCCTGCACGGCGAAGCGCTGCGGTCCGTCGTCGGGCAGGGAGACGAGGGCAGCATACGGGGCATAGACGCCGATCGCCGCCGTGGCGGGGCGCGCGGTGCCCAGCGGCATGGCGAGGAAGATGGACGGTGCGAGTCCGAGCGGATTGGCGCGCACGGTGGGCTCGCTGCCGGTGCGGGAGGGGTCGATGGCGTCGGCCGGAATGGGGAGCCGGAAGTGGAAGGCGTCCTCGCGCTGGTAGGCGGCGCGGCGCTCGCGCCGGTAGCGGAGATCCCCCGCGATGAGGTGTCCGCCGACAAGGAGCTGCGGCTGATCGAGGGCCGCGAGCTGGGCCGGGTTCCAGTGGAGCGATGCGGCATCCTCGGCGAGGGGACCCGAGCCGAGGGTGCCAACCGCGGGGACCTGCAGCCCGGACGCCAGCGCGGGCAGAGGCCGTATCCCTGCGCCGAGCAGCAGGGCGAGGGCCAGCGCGACCGCCCCCGCGCAGCGCGGAAGCCGGGGGGCGGTGAACCGCGGGACGGATGTCCGGGCCGAGGCATCACCGCACACGCGTGATCTCCAGGCGCAGGCGGTGGACGGCGGGCTTCTCCCGGACCCGGATGCGGTGGACACCGTCGTCCGCCGCCTGGGCGTAGAGCGTGTCGCCCGGGGCGACGCGGACCTTCTGGCGGCGCGCATCCCCCTCGAGGAGAACGGGGCTGGACACCCGCTGCTCGAGGGCTTCGTCGGCGAAGAAGCCCGGCCGTGAGTAGGTCCAGGCCCGGACGGGTTCCCCTGCGTCATCCCTCCGGATGTCCTCCTCCCCGACGAACACGAGCCAGTCTCCCTCGAGGGCCGCGGGTGTGCCCGGGCCGGGACGGAGGTAGTAGAAGTCGGCGTCGCCCTCGGAGTGGTCGATGAGCTGGCGGACCACGTCGGTGAGCAGGGCGGGATCGGCGGCGAGGTTCTCGCGGATCGTGCGGACGATGTCCTCGGAGGTCAGGCCGATGGGGATGTCCTCCAGCACGATGCGCACGTGAGCCTCTCCCTGGGGAATTCCGCCGTCGTGCAACCGCACCTGGGCGACCTCGAGCAGGATATCCCAGAGCCAGGCGGGTGCGGGAGGGTTGCCGACCCCACCGCGGGTCTGCATCTCGACCCATCCGCTGGCGACCTCCGCGGCGAACAGCGGCAGGCCGTCCTCCCCCGGTTCCCCCCAGGCGAGCGCGGTGGAGTGGTCCTTCCAGGCGAGGAGGGCCGCGTCGAGGAGGATCCGCTCGAGGGTCCAGGCGGGCAGGCTCCAGCCCGGGGAGTTGCCGAACGGCCGGGGTTCCGGACTCGTTCCGCCCGGGACGAATCCGTCGTGTTCGAGGACCTGCAGCGCCATCCGGCGCAGGACGGGCTGGCCGGGGACGAGGCCCTCGATGCGCAGCCAGTCCGGGTCCTCGAAGTCGAAGAGGCGGTCGATCTGCGAGGCGATGCTCCCGACGCTGGCGGGGCTGGCCGTGCGCAGCTCGACGCCCCGGTACGGCAGCGCGTTGGCGTTGGCCCGCACCGTCATGGCGAAGTCGTCGGTGAAGACCTCGGCGGCGACGTCACCGGCCAGGAACCCGGGGTGCATCGCCCCCGGCTCGCGGGACGGTCCGAACCGCTCGGCGAGCGACGCGAAATTGTCGACGGCATCGGCGAGGGTGATGGGGATCGCGCCCGGCGGTACCGGCACCTGCCCGTCCGGGTGCTCGTCGGTGACGGGCCCCGGGCGTGTCCGTGTGGCGGGATGGGTCCGGATGACGTTGGTGACGAGAACGTCGGCGAGCAGCTCGTCGGAGAGGAAGGGATCGTCGAGGTCGATGCCGAGGAGGTCGGCGAGCACCCTGGCGGGCGGCAGGCCGACGAGGGGCGAGAGTTCGACGAGCGGCTCCAGCAGGGTTCCGCGGAGGTCGGCGTTGGCCGGAGTCATGGCGAGCAGGCGCTGCAGGTTTCGGGCGGCGGGCTCCATGGCATCGGGATCCGCCTCTCTCAGGGCCACGAGGGCGTTGTCGAGCAGGCCGGGTGCCGACGGTCCCCCGACGAGGTCGAGGTCGAGGAGCCACAACCGATCGCGGACTCCTGGCGGCAGGTCCCGCAGGTCATCGAGGGTCAGGGTCTGCTCGAAGTTGCTCACCTCGAACCGGAGGGCGCGCAGCTCGACCTCCCGCTGTTCCCCGACCGCGAGCACCTGCGGCGCCTCGGGGGCGGGGGGCGCATCGTCCGCGCCGCAGGCGACCCCCAGGAGGGTGGTGAGCAGCGCCAGCAGGGCGGCGGGACGGACGCGTGGCGCACCGGCGAGGCGGTCGAGGCTCATGGCATCCCTCCGGCCGGAAACACGCGCACGCTGACCTCGTCGTCCGAGACGGCGAGCACGAGGACGGTCCAGGGTTCGCCGTTGCGGGCCCGGAAGTGCAGCGCTTCGCCCTCCACGGCGCGGACCCGCCTCGGGTCGCTCGATCGCTCCACGCCGGTCGCGGGCACGCTCAGCGCCTCGTCGCGGTAGAACCCTCCGGCGTCCGGGAGCCGGCGCAGCGAGGGGGGACTGCCGTCGATCCCGGCCGGGACGAAGTGAAAGTCGGTGGTGTCCGGGTAGAGCGGCTCGGTTCCGAGGATCGCCTCCAGGAGCTGGTCGGCCTGCTCCTGGAGCGGGGTGCGCAGGCGCTCGACGAGGGTATCGGCGTCGATGCCGACGTGCACCCCGCGCAGGGTGAAGGCCACGTGTGCCTCGCCCTCGGGGATGCCCCCGTCGTGCAGGCGGACCTGGAACACCTCGGTGAGGAACTCCCAGACGTAGCCGGGCGGAGGGGGCTGTCCGACCCCGCCGGCGGTCTCGATGGTCAGCCAGCCGCGGTCCCAGTCCAGCACGGCGGCGTCCCGGATGGCACCGGCGTCGTAACGCAGGGTCCGCTGCCAGCCCTGACCGGCGAACCGGTGGGAGAAGATGCGATAGGCGGTCTCGGCGATGAGCCCCTCGAGCACCCAGGGTGGTTCGTCCCAGACGCTGCTTCCTCCCCGGAAGAAGCCCGGGCGATCGGGCACGGGGTTCTCGCGGCGCCCGGTCCCCGCCACGAAGAACACCGGCGCCTCGAGGATCCGCAGCCGCATGTCCGCCGTGGGCTCGTCGACGAGCCCGATCACGTCGAAGGCGTCCGGGTCGAGGAAGTCGACCTCCGCGAGCGGGCCGTCCGGCCGTCGCTGGCTGTAGTCCTTCCGGCCCATCGAGACGTCCACCCCCTCGAACCGTTCGAGGCGCGAGCGGGCGCGGACACGCATCCGGAAGCCCGGTTCGAAGAGGTCGGCGCGCACGGGACCGTCGACAATGCCCGGGTGTTCCCCGGCGGGCCCGAGCCGCTCCGCGAGCGGCCCGAGGTCACGGAGGGCGTCATGCAGGGAGATGGCGAGCAGCGCCTCGCCGCGCTCGATGCGGACCTCCGGGTGCGCGCCGACGAGCCGCTCGAGGGTGACGTCGGTGACGATGTCGAGGTCGGCGATCGGTTCGAGAGGCGAGAGGTCGAGGAGTTCGGCGAGCACCCGCGGTGCCGGCAGTCCGATGCCCTCGGCGACGGTCAGGAGGTTCTCGAGGCGGGTCCCGGCGAGATCGGCGGTGTCGAGGTCCATGGCGAGCAGGCGCCGGAGGTTGCGCTCGGCGGGGCCGAGCTCGTCCGGGTCGATCCCCGTGGCGGCGGGGTCGCGGATGGCGCGCAGCGCCTCGCGCACGAGCGGCCGGAGCTCAAGCTCGACGAGGGTGATGCGCCGCTGCTCCTCCTCCGGCACGAGGGCGCCGAGGGCCTCGCGGTCGAGGTCGAGCATGACCGGGCCGTCCACCCGCCCGCCGCCGCGCAGGGTGATGGGTCGATCGCGGAAGACCCGCCTCGTCTCGGTGGCCTCGTTTCCCGCGTCGTCGACGGCGACCACGGTGAGGAGGTTGGTCCCCGGCTGCAGCGGGACGTGCAGGTCGAAGTCCTCCTGCCCCTCGAACATCGCAACGGCGCGGCTTCCGCGACGCACGGTGATGTTGCGGATGGCGCCGGCGGCCTCGGCCCGCCCGGCGAGGCGCACGGACGCGTCGTCGAGCACGACGTCCACCGCGGGGTCGTCGATGCGGATCCCCGGGGGCATCCGGGTGTGTCGCACCCTCAGGGTGGCCTCGGCCGACCGCCCGGTCTCGTCGGTGGCGGACAGGGTGAGGACGGCGTCGCTCTCCTCGGCGAGCGTGACCTGTGCCACGAAGCGACCTGGCGCCACCTCGCGGGCTTCGACGGGTCCGCTGGCGGCGCCTGCGACGCGCACGTGGGGGCTTGCACCGGAGCGGGTGCTCGCTTCGGCGGCGAGGCAGACCGCGGTCTCCCGCACGGTGGCGCGCGGTCGGGCCAGCCCGCAGTCCTCGTCGAGGCCGAGGCCGATCGGCCGGACCCCGGGGAGGTCCCCGTCATAGCGCACGCGGACCTCGACGGTGCGGGAGCGGGTTCCGTGAGCCTCGCGGACGCGCAGGCGGAGCCGATTGGTGCCGTGCACGAGCGGCAGGGCGAGGGCGAACTCCTCGCCGGCCGGGTCGCCGGCGGGGGTGGCGAGGCGCTGCGGGTGGTCCTCGGCGTGGACGAGGAGCGGCGCGCCGTCGTCGGTGAAGGCCCGGAGCCGTACCTCGACCTCCGCGGACGGGATGGGGTGGAGCGCACCGGGGGCGAGGACCTGCACGTGGATGCCGTTGGCCTCGTCCGGGGCGGTGGGGAGCGTCGGGTCTCCGTAGTCGGCGGGCGGCAGGGGTCCGTCGCAGGCGCACAGCGCGAGCACCGCAGCCGCGAGGGTTGCGCGCAGGAGGTGCCGCAAGGGCCTGTTATCGGAGCCGGCGCTGCGCATGGAGGCGGATCTCGTCGGGGGAATCGGGCATCCAGTCGACGGTCAGTCGCCAGGGGCGTCCCTCTCGGTCGGCGACCCAGACGATGTCTTCCGCCCCGTTCGGCCGCAGCACGTGTCGTCCGGGGAACCCGGAGGTTTGGTCGTTGGTGGAGGAGAGGAGGGTGTCGGGGCGGAGGTCGGGCTGGGCGAAGAAGCCGGGCGTGGGCCAAGGGTCGTCGTCGTCGGGGCGGGGGTCGTGGGTGGAGGCGAAGACGAGCACGAGCTCGCCGTCGAGGGATCTTCGCAGCAGGATGTCGGGGTCATCGTTGTTGGTGCGGAAGTCGCCCAGCAGGAGGTGGGCGAGATCGTCGGCCTGTTCCTGCATGACGGGCCGGATGGCTTCGCGGAGTTCGTCGGCGGTGGTGCCGACGGGGACGTCCTCGATGGTGAAGGCGACCTGGAGGTCCCCCTCCTCGACGACGGTATCCCCGAAGCGGTGCAGGGCGACCTGGGCGACCTCGGCGATGAGTTCCCAGATGTACTGATCCCGTGGCGGGTTGCCCATGTTGAACAGCACGTTGAAGCGGGTCCATCCGGGGGGATCGTCGCCATCGCCGACGGTGACGCGGGCCTGGCATCCGATGGTGCGGATGTAGCAGCGGCTGAAGGTCCGATCGCGGTATTGCAACCAGGCGGCGTAGGCGATGATGTGTTCGATCTCCCAGGGTTCGGTGGCCCAGATGGACGAGGGGTCGAGCGGTTGGTCCGGGAGATTGTCCATGCAGGCGTTGTCGCCGGAGCAGGAGTCGACGAAGCGTGGGTTCTCGACGACGGAGAAGCGCAGGTCGGCGCGGGGTTCGTCGATGAGGTCGAGGAAGTCGAAGAGGTCGGGGTCGAAGAAGTCGAAGGAGAGGATGGGGCCATCGGCGCCGAGGGTGGGGTGGTCCACGACGGCCATCCAGGTCTTGGAGGCGCCGAGGCGGAGACCTTCGACCCAGCGGAGGTTGGAGGTCGCGCCGAGTCGCATCTGGAAGTCCGGGCCCTTGAGGGCGGCGCGTGGGGTGAACGAGGGATCGAAGATCCCGGGGTGGCCTCCGGCGGGTCCGAGTCGGTCGCCGACGGGGGAGAGTTCACGGAGGGCGTCGTAGAGGCTGACGCGGAGGGCTCCGTCCTCGTCCACCTCGGGGTGGCTTGCGACGAACCGGTCGCGGAAGGCGGCGGCGGCGCTGTCGATGGAGACGATGCTGTCGGTCCGGGCGATGCCCAGGGCGTCGGCGAGGATCTGGCTGAAGCCGCCGCCGATGGTGATGCCGAAGAAGCCGCCGTCGGCGAGCTCCTGGAGTCCTGCGATGGAGGTGCCGTCGACGGAGACGTTGGCGGGGGTCATGGTGAGCAGGCGGACGAGGGCGTATTCGGGGCTGGATCGCCAGGTGCCGTCGTCGCCGACGAAGGTCTGTCCGAGCGGGGTGAGTGAGCAGTCGTGCCGGGGGTTCGGGTGGTCGCGTTGCCAGTCGGTGCCGCAGGCGTTGCGGACGCGTTCGAGGAGGTTGACGAGGAGGGGGGTGGACTCGAGGGGAGCGAGGCGGATCTGGCGCTGGATGTCGGGGGGGATGATGGCGTTGATGCCGTCCTCGTCGAGGTCGAAGAGGAGGAGTGGCGGGTTGTGGGGTCGCACGCGGAGCGGGACGGTGGTGGCGGGTCCGAGCTCGGGGGTCCAGGAGTTGCGGAGCGCGACGCGCTGCGACGCGGCGACGCCGGTGATGTCGATGGCGCGGGCCTCGAGGGTGAAGTCTCCGGCGTGGGCATCGAGGGGGGCGGTGAAGGAGCGGTAGCCGTCGGTGGAGGCGGCGTGCTGCCACGGGCTCCAGCGTACGTCGTCGGGTGCATCCGGGTGGGGGACGCCGGTGCGGACGCGGACCTCGCGCACGCCGTCGCGGTCCTGTGCGCGTCCACGGACGGTGAATTGCGGGCCCTGGATGTCCTCGCCGTCCCGTGGGGAGATCAGGATCAGGTCGGGCGGGCCGGAGCTGGCGACGGCGCGGGCGGAGACGGTGCGGACGACGCGGTCCTCGCGTCCGGCGGCGTCGACGATGCGGACGGCGAGGGTGTGGGTTTCGCCGGGGACGAGGGGCACGTGTCGGCTGAAGGTGCGGAAGTGGTCGTCGGTGAGGACGGGGCGTTCGTCGAGGACGGTCCCGTCGCGGGAGATCTCGACGCGGACGATGGGCACGTCGCTTTCGGTGCTTCCGCGGACGAGGGTGAGGGGATCGAGCTGGCGCGCGTCGTCGACGGGGGCGAGGATGGTGAGGCGGGGCGCGGCGGTTCCGTGGGGCTGGGGGTCCACCTCCACGCGGGCCCGCAGGGGGGGATCGGTGACTCGCCCTTCGGTGTCGACAGCGTGGAGTTCGAGGGTGTTTTCCCCGTCGATCAGGGGGAGCTCGACGGTGAAGGTGCGGAAGCCGTCGTCGGAGGCGGCCGGGCGGGGGGTGTTGGGGCCGGAACGGGCGAAGACGGCGGCGACGGCGGTGTCGGCCCGTGCGGTGCCGGACACCCTGATGGTGCGGGTGTTCGCGGGCAGCCGGGCGCCATCGATGCCGTCGTCGATCTCCACGGAGGGGGGGTGGGCCGGCGGCCGGGACGAGGGTGTGGACGTTCCGGCGCTGTCGCCGCTCGCGGCGCTGGCCGGATCGGCTTCGGTCGTGGGCGCCGGGGGAGCTTCGGGAGTGTGGAGGGCGATGTCGTCGCCACAGGCGGCGCCGATCCCGATCGCCACGACGAGGCCTAGGGTGCGGAAGATTGTGGTGCGGGGGGGCATGGAGGCGCGCACGGGTCCCTGGCCGATGGCCACCGGGTCGACGTGTTCGGCCCGCATGGCGGAGTCGCCAGTGTAGTCGAGAGCCGACGGGTGTCTCAAGATGGGACGGTGCCGCGACGCGTCAGCGCGAGCGGCTTGCGTGCGCGTCCTTCCCCGCGCAAGGCGTTGGAATCGGACTTGCGCGCGCCGCGACCCGGTTGCACGGCAGGAGCAGCCGTGGCGCGGCGCAGCCGAGGAGAGGGCCTGTCGACCCGAGTTCCTCCCCGGTCCGCGGACCGGCATTTCGCTTTCTTCCCCGAATCGAAGGAGACTGTCCGATGAAGCACGTGATCAAGCATGATCTCAATCCGGAGCTGGCACGCAAGGCCACGCAGAGCGCATTCGACGCGTACGCGAAGCGCTTTGCGGACTACAACCCGAAGGCGGACTGGGTGAAGGAGGATCACGCCAAGGTGAGCTTCTCGGCCAAGGGGTTGACCCTGAAGGGCGACTTCGTACTGCGGCCGGGAGAGATCGAGATGAATCTGGACGTGCCGTTTCTTCTGCGACCCTTTCAGGGGCGCGCCGTGAAGGTCGTGGAGGAGGAGATCGAGGAGTGGGTGCAGAAGGCGAAGCGGGGGGAAGTCTGAGCTTCCCTCGGCCAACGTGTCCCTTGACTTCCTTCCCCGAGAAGGGAAAGCTGGCCGATGGAAACCAGTAAACCGGCCATCCCCGCATCGGGACAGGTGAGGTACTGGGGCGCCACCTGCGCAGGGCACACCGAGGCGGACCGGCCCGTGCGAACTGGGAAAAGGCCTTGATGGACGATACCGACAGCCAGGAAAAGACCCAGGTCGTCCGCACCGATGTCGGCGCGCCTGCCGGGGCGGAGGCGTGCCTCGTGGCCGTCTCCGGCGGCGAGATCGGCCGTCGCTATCGCCTGCACAACGTCGAGACCCGGCTCGGACGATCCCCCAATGCGGACATCGTCGTCGAGGAGCAGGGGGTTTCGCGGCTTCATGCCTGCGTGCTCCGGAAGCACAACGGCACCGTCATCCGCGACCTGGAGTCCACCAACGGGACCGTCGTCAACGGGGTCTCCGTGCGCGAGCAGCGGCTCGAGGACGGAGACACGGTCCGCATCGGCAAGGCCGTCTTCAAGTTCCTCGAGCGCAACAACCTCGAGAGTGCGTACTACGACGAGATCTACCGCCTCACCACGATCGACGACCTGACCCGGATCGCCAACCGGAGGCACTTCTTCACCACCTTCGAACGCGAACTCTCCCGGTCGCTGAGGCACGACCGGGACCTCGCCATCGTGATGTTCGACATCGATCGCTTCAAGTTGCTCAACGACACCTATGGCCACACCGCCGGCGACGCAGTGCTCACCCAGGTCGCCGAGCGCGTGAGCAGCCTCTGCCGGGAAGAGGACCTGTTCGCCCGGTACGGTGGGGAGGAGTTCGCGCTCCTGCTCCCGGAGACCGAGCAGCGCGCCGCGGGCTCACTGGCCCGACGGATCCGCATCGCGATCGCCGAGAAGCCTTTCCCGGTCGACTCGTGGAAGCTCGACGTCACGGTCTCGCTCGGGGTCGCGGATATCGCGGAATTCCGGGAGCGGCATGACCTTCAGAACGCCCGCACGGCCACGCCCGAGCTCGTCAACCAGTTCATCCGCATCGCCGACGAGAAGCTCTACACGGCCAAGGAACTCGGCCGAAACCGCGTCGTCCTCTGAAGCGAGCCCACCCGCTACTCGGACGATTCGGCTCCTTCGCGCACGGCGAGTACCGTGTACCCGATCTCCTCCACCCCGGAGCGGATCGCTTCCACCGACGTCACCCGTGCGTCCCAGGACACCACCGCTTCCGGCGGCTCGAGGGTGACGGCGGCGGCCGTCACACCGTCCATCCTGCGGAGGGCGCCTTCCACGCCGCCTACACAGGACATGCAGGTCATTCCGTCGATCTCGAGCGTGCTGGTCATGGTCGATTCTCCCTGGGGTGCGGTCGTTCCTGCGCTCCCGTCCGGTGAACACCCCACCGCAACGAGGAGCGCGCCTGCGATGATCAGGAGCAGGAGGGGCAGGGGCAGGGGCTTCGTGTTCGTCTGCATCGTGTGCTCCGTGGCCGTGCGAGGGGGGCATACGCTCCCCACATGCGGAAGGGGTGGGCACCCCGCGCGACGCCGCAAGTCCCGGGGGGTCACGATGCGTCCGGTGTCCCCGGTTCTTCGCTGCGGGCCACCGACGCGAACCCGCCCGTCACGAAGGCTCCGCCCTGGCGGGTGCGTCGCCGGCCCAGCACTGCGGCTGCGATCTCCGCTGCCGCACCCTCGTCCTCGTCCCGGATGCGTTCGAGGAAGGCCGTGACGGTGGGGGCGGGCGTGTGCTCGAGACCGAGCAGGACCGCCCGGCGAAGGTTGCGGTCCGCCCGGGACCGGGCGAAGGCGGCGACGAGCGCTCTTCCGTCCTCCGGTGCGGGGCGCTTCATCGCCGCGAGGTACAGCGCCGCGCGGAAGACGTCGTGGAGTCGGTCGCTGAGGGCATCCCGGCGCATCTCCTCGTCGTGATAGACCAGGCCTGCGGCCTCGACGCGATCGATGAAGGCTTCGGACGCTCCGCCCACCACGTGGAGGACGTGGCACGGCATCGGCAGCGGATTGGATGCGATGAGGGCCTCGGTGTCCCCGCGAGCCGGCCGGAGGCTCACGCCGAGCAGGAGTGGCTGGCTCCCGGAGAGGAGCTGTCGCCGACGGACGAGGAGGCCCAGCTCGGCCAGCGGGGCGAGCAGCTCGTCCTCCACCTCGTAGACGGAGCGAAGGGGCACGGCGCGAACGTCGCCCTTGCCCATGGCCTCGCGGGACTGTGCGAAGTCGAGGGTGTCGAGCGGATCGGCCGGGGTCGTGCGGAGGCCGTCCCTGCGCTCGGAGGCGAGGGTCTCGGCCAGGGCCTTGATCGCCGGATCGCGGTCGGTGGCGGCGACGCGCTGCAGGATGGCCGGGGTGAGTCCGGAAGGAACGTGGGCCATGAGGAAGAGCAGCATGCGCCGGTCCTCGGTGTCTTCCGCGGCGCGGATTCGCTCGGCGAGGCGCTCGGGGAGTCCCTTCAGCTGCAGGCCGGAGGCGAACCGGCGCAGTGATTCGGGCTGGAGGGTCCGCAGGCCATTGGCGAAGGCCTGATCCCGGACGGCTTCCCGGAACGCGGGGCTTTCGGCGTCGCCCTCGCCGCGCAGAAAGGCCTCGAGATCTTCCAGCTCGAAGCGCTCCATGGGGAACGCGGTGCGCTCGCGGGCCTGCGCGGCGCGCTCCAGCGCGGACTTGTTGCGGACGCTGCCGGCCGCCACATCGACGTCCGCGATCACGAGTGGGTCCCGGAGGTAGAGCAGGCACTCCCCGGGCAGGTTGAACCGTCCCCACACCTCGCGGTCGCGCCAGTCGGGAAGCTCGTCGAAGAGGGTCTCCATCGCCTGCGCGGGGTCGATCGGCGCGTCGTCGACCGGGCGCCAGTAGGACGCGGTGGTCTGGTAGTGGAGGGAGATCTCGTGGCGGGTGGTGATGGCGAGGCAGGCGAGTCCGATCTCTCCGTCGACGAACGAGAAGGTCCACCCGTCGGTGCAGCGCCCGTCCGGGCCAAGCGGTCCCTCGGCCCGGTAGGCCACCAGCCTGAACTGCACATCATCCGCGTTGCGGGGGCACCGGGCACGCGCTTCCACTCTGACCCGTTGAAGCAGTTCGGCGACGGGCAGCTTCTCCAGCACGCCCTCGGCCACGGGCACGCGTGCAGACGCGTCGTACTGCTCGATCATCAGGCGCAGCTGGCATGCCGGGGGGGCGAACGGGGCGCGGTGGGGTCGGATCCGGACGGTCCGGAGGTCCGAGGAGGACCGGCGGTCGCTGGCGACGGCGAAGAACCGCATTCTCGAGGTGCCGCCTTCGCGCGTGTCCTCTTCGACCCGCTCGAGGTCCTCGTCGTCGTCTGCGGGGTCGTCCGGCATCCGCGGAGGATCCCTGTCCGGAGCCGGTTCGTCCGTGGGCTCCTGCAGGCGGAGAAGGAGGACGCCGGTCAGGCCTCCGGTGATGGCGACGAGCAGCAGCAGCACGAAGCGCAGGGTGGCGCCCTGGATGGCGAAGCGGTCGAGCAGGAGGAAGCCGACGATGAGCCCCATCATCGCGCCCACCACGAGGTAGAAGCGGACGGTGCTGCCGGCGCTGGCTGGATTCGGCTCGGGACTCATGTTCTCCACGTGAAGCGCGCTCGGCGGTCCCCGGATGAGGGAACGCCTAGCGCGCTCGGCGCAGTCCGGCAACGGCGGTGTCCGTGGCGGTCAGACCTACTCGACCGGGGCGACGCGCATGGGCGTGGCGTTTCGGGGGGCGCTGGTCGGTGCTTCCCGCACGCGGGTGGGCTGGGTTCGCGTGGGCGCGGTGGTGCGCTGAGGCTGCCGCCGCGTGTCCGAGCGGCTGGTGGAGGAGCGCGACGGTGCGGTGGTGGTGGGCGCCACGGTGGTGGGCGCCACGGTGGTGGTCGGCGGGCGTGCACCGTCCTGGCGGACCGGAGTGCGCTGGGGGTCGGGCAG
>REDH01000170.1 GCA_007693585.1 Deltaproteobacteria bacterium | reverse complement strand
CTCCGCCGAAAGGCGAAGGAAAGCGAGGAGACATAACGCCCCTCGACCTCCGCGGCCGGACGGGGGGGGAGGGCGCGGCACACCTCGTGCGCCCGTCCTCGACGGCCTTGGCAGAGCCGAGGGCTCCGTGTTCCTCCTCGGCGGATACCCATGGAGGCCCCATCTCTCACCTCTCCCCGGAGCGATCGCGCGGGCACTTCGAGGAAGTGCTTCGGCGAAGTCGGCAGGACGGCGAGAAAGCGGATCCCCAGAAGTGACCGTCTCGGTCCGTGGATCGACTCGTTCGGTCAGGGGACCTTCACCGCTTGCGGCGCGCGGAGGCCCGCGCCGGGTTGTTTTTCTGTCCTCGACTGAATCAATGACCGCCGTAGCCGTCTCTTGCCGAGACGGGGGGACACGTTGAACACCGCCAGGACGCTGGCGACATGAGGGTTCGCAGCACGAGTCCCCGTGTGGTGGTCGTTTTCAGGGAAGATGGATGCCCAGACAGAAACGAATGAGAACATCGCTCTACCCATGGGCCATCGCCCTGCTGGCCAGCGGCCTCTGGGTCGGCTGCAGTACGGAGCTCGAGCGGCCGGAGGTGCCGGCCTCACTGGGCAGCACCACTGGGTGGTCGTCGCCGGAGCTTTCGGATCCGAGAGGTGGCGCTGAGCCGTCAGGCACAGGTGTTCCTTCGGACGATGCGACGGATCCCGGCGATGTCACCGGCTCGAGCTCTGAGAGGTCGGGAAGCGGCACCGGGTCGAACGCTGGGGAGTCGGAAGAGCGACCCCCCGTGCTCGTGCTGCCCGGGACGGGTGTGGTGGGCGGGACCTTCGCCGAGCGGCCGGAGGCGGCCTTCGATGGGGAGACCGAGCGCGATGCGGAGGAGGCGGCCACCACCGGTCTGTTCGAGGGCCAGTGGAGGGAGTTTCTGCTGTTCCGGGAGTTTGTGTGCCCGATGCGACTCCAGCGCCTGGAGGTCCACGCTCCCGTGGATGCCCCATTCGTCTTCGACGAACAGTTCTATCCGGACGGGGGGACGGGGACGCTGCACGTCGTCGCGCGGCGATCGAACCAGCGCAACTTCTCCAGCATCGCTCAGCGCCCGTACGATGCGGGCAGTCCGGTGGTGTTCACGGCTGAGGAGCTGCCCAACGCGACGGGGTACGTGGCGTACGGGGTGGCGTTCGAGTCGGACGACCCGTTTCCGGGGACGCTTCGCGTGGCGGAGGTGGCGATGTTCGGGTTCTGCTCGGCGCCGGCGCAGGAGATCGCTTGGCATACGGGGCCTTGGCTGTGCAAGGGGGTGGAGTGTGCCGCGGCGGTCAACGAGGGGGGGACAGCCGAGAGAACGGTCGGTTGCCTGCGGGAGGATGGGAACGAGGCGGACGAGCGGCTGTGTGCGGGCTCGCGCCCCGACACGGACGGGGGGGACTGTGCCCTCGAGTGCCCGTACCGGCTGCGGTATGTGGGCTATCGGGAGTTCACCTACGCGAACGGGTCGGGCTGGTTGCACGAAGGTCGAGCCGGCCGTCGCGCAGGGCCGCTGCCGCGTGACGTGACTCACGGCCAAACGCGCGAAGACATCGAGGGCGCTTTCTGCGAGGTGCTCACGGAGCATCCGCAGGCCGCGTTCGTGGGCATCTCGTGCGTGGAGGAGGACTCCGATCCTCGGCGGTACTGCGCGTTCCGTTGCGAAGAGGCGGAGTAGCGTGGCCGGTGTGTGGGCCGCATCGACGAACGCGGTGTCGCCCGGGTGTTCCGGAAGATAGCGGAGTCTCAGAAGGTTACGGAAGGAGAAGCGGATGTTGCGTTTCGAAATGTGCGGTGGTGGCCGGAAGGCATGGATGGGCGGGGTGGCGATCGGGCTCGTGGCGCTGCTCGGGGGATGCGACACGACGCTGGATGCGCCCATGGAGTCCGGCTCGGTGAGCAGCGCCGAGGAGTCGAGCACCTGGCATCTTCCTCGCCCACCTGCATCCGGGGGCGCTGACGTGACCGGAGCACCGGATGCGACGGCTACCCTCGATGCGACGGAGCCCGGTGGCGCGAGCACGTCGGATGAGGAGCCCGGGCCCGAGACGGGAGGGCCGAGCGAGCCCGGTGCGGCGTCGACCACCGAGATGCAGCCGACAGATCCGCGCGGAGACGGAACCCGTGCGCCGGTACTGCCGGGAACGGGGGCGGAAGACGGAACCTTCCAGGAGCAGGTGGCGGCGGCATTCGATGGGGAGACCGCCCACGGCGCGGAGGATGCGGCGACCACGCCGCTCTTCGAGGGCCAGTGGAGGGACTTCCTGCTGTTTCGGGAGTTCGACTGCCCCATGCGGATCGAGCGGATCGAGGTCCATGCACCCGCCGATGCTCCGTTCGTCGAGGACGAGGAGTTCTACCCGGACGGGGGAACGGGAACGCTTCACGTGGTGGCGCGCCGGGCGAACATGAGCAACTTCGCGAGCATCGCCACGCAGCCGTACGACGCGGGCAGCCCTGTGGTCTTTCTGCCTGATGATCTCGAGAACGCCCGAAACTACATCGCGTACGGGGTGGCGTTCGAGTCGGACGATCCCTTCCCCGGCACGTTGCGCGTGGCGGAGGTGCGAATGTTCGGGTTCTGCACAGGGCCCACGCAGGAGATCGCGTGGGAGACGGGCCCGTGGTGGTGCCGGAATGTGGATTGCGTGGATGAGGTCAACGAGGGAGGGACCGCCGAGCGGACCGTGGCATGCCTTCGCGACAGCGATGAGCCCGCCCACGAAGCGCTGTGTGCAGGGCCCAGGCCCGCGGAAGACGACGGCGCGTGTGCGCTGACGTGTCCCTATCGACTCCGCTTCGTGGGCCATCACGTCCGCACCTCGGCGGACGGCTCCGCATGGCTCAGCAGCCAGACGCGCACAGACCGAGGCACGGGGCCGCTGCCGCAGGCCGTGCGCAGCGGCCGGACCGTGGAAGCCATCGAAGGGGCACGCTGCTCCATCCGCACCGACAACCCGCGAACCATGTTCTTCGCGAACAGCTGCACCGAGGAAAACTCGAGCCCAACGCGGTATTGCGCGTTCCGCTGCGAAGACGATGCAGCTTTCGATTGAGCTCCCGCCGGGGCAGCCGCACCCGCGTCTGCCCCGTGTCGCCGTTCCCTCTCGGAGGCCGCACCTTGACAACCAAGGTGCGCGGTACCAAACAAACGTACAGTGAGGATTCAGAGGAATCCCGTCGCAGCCAAACCGGGCTGCGACACCGTCCCCGCACCGCATGTGGCGGCCGTGGACCGTTCCGAGTGCAATCACACCAGGGAGTCGAACA
>REDH01000091.1 GCA_007693585.1 Deltaproteobacteria bacterium | reverse complement strand
GGGGGGGGGGGGGGGGGGGGGGGGGGGTGGGGGGGGGGGGGGGGGGGGGGGGGGGATCGCGTGGCGATCGTGATGGGCAACCGTGCGGCGTGGCATGTGGCGGCGGTGGCGGTGTTCCGGTGCGGGGGGGTGCTGGTGCCGCTGGATGCGAAGCTGCCGCCGGAGGAGATCGATGCGCTGCTGCGTCACGCGGGGCCGGTGGCGCTGGTGACGGATGCGGCGCTGGGGCGGCGGCTGCTGGCGGTGGATGGGGGGGTGGCGCGGGGGCTGCCGCTGCTGGTGGCGGAGGCGGAGCAGCTCGGCGGGGCTGGGGGACCGGCGCGGGAGGTGCTGGACCTCGAGGCGGTGATGGACGGGCGGGTGGCCGACGGCGTCCTGGCGGAGGGTGGGGAGGCGGCGCCTGCGGCGGGTGCGGAGGTCCGGGGGCCGGCGGGGTTCAGGCCGGTGGTGCGGGAGTTGGGGGACGATGCGTGCATCGTGTATTCGTCGGGGAGCGGGGGGACGCCGAAGGGGTGCGTGCTGAGCCACGGCAACTACCTGCGGCAGGCGGAGGTGCTCTCGCGGTTGTTCCCGTTCGGGGAGGGGGACCGGTTCTTCTCGTTTCTGCCGACGAACCACGCCATCGACTTCATGTGCGGGGGTCTGATTCCGATGCTGTCGGGGGGGACGGTGGTGCACCAGCGGACGCTGCGGCCGGAGTTGCTGGGCTGGACGATGCGGCGCTACCGGCCGACGCACATGGCGGCGGTGCCGCGGCTGCTGGAGGCGTTCGAGGAGAAGGTGCGGGCGGAGCTGGACGCGCTGCCGGAGTGGAAGCGCGCAGCTATCGAAGCACTTATGGAAGTGAATCATCGCGCGACGGTGGATGCGCCGCTGCCGCGGCTGAGCGCGCAGTTGCTGGCGCCGCTGCACCGTGCGTTCGGCGGGCGGTTGCGTCTGGTGGTGGCGGGGGGAGCACCGGTGTCGGAGTCGTCGGCGCGGTTCTTTCATCGGATCGGGATACCGGTGGCCATCGGATACGGGCTGACGGAGGCGGGGACGGTGCTGACGGTGAATGATCTGGAGCCGTTCCGTGGGGACACGGTGGGCCGGGCGGTGCCTGGGACGGCGTTGCGGATTCTGGACCCGGGTCCGGATGGGGTGGGGGAGGTGCTGGCGTCGGGGCCGACGGTGATGCAGCGGTATCTGGATGCGCCGGAGCTGACGGCGGAGACGATTCGGGAGGGGTGGCTGCACACGGGGGACCTCGGGGTGCTGGAGGCGGACGGGCACCTGCGGCTGGTGGGTCGGCGGCGGAACATGATCGTGACGCCCGGGGGGAAGAACGTGTATCCGGAGGATGTGGAGCGGGCGTTCGTGGGGGTTCGGGGGGTGGAGGAGCTGGTGGTGATGTCGGCGGGCTGGTTGTGGCCGGGGACGCCGCCGGAGGAGGATGGACTGGTGCTGGTGGTGCGTCCGGTGGGGGAGTTTTCGGGGGCATCGGGCGGGTCGGGGGCGGAGGTTGCGGGGGAGTGCCCGGGGCTGTCAGCGGGGGTGTTGGAGGGCCTTCGGGAGGCGAACCGGACGCTGCGTGGGGATCGGCGGTGTTCCGGTGTGCTGGTGTGGGGTCGTCCGTTTCCACTGACGGCGTCGATGAAGGTGAAGCGGGAGGTGCTGGCGGAAGCGATCCGCGCGGCGACGGGGCGTGGTGACGCGTGGTGGAGGCTGCGATGACGGCGATGTCGGGTGTGGACGGGCGGCGGGCGCTGGTGCTGCTGAACCCTGCGGCGGGCGGCGGGCGATGCGGCACGCGGGTATCGGGGGCGTTGGCGCGTCTTCGGGAGGCGGGATGGACGCTGGAGGTGCGGGAGACGGGGGCGCCGGGGGACGCGACGCGCTGGGCGGCGGAGGCGTGGGCAGCGGGGGAGCGGCGGTTCATCGCTGCGGGCGGGGACGGGACGGCGTGGGAGGTGGTGAGCGGGTTGATGCCGGCGGTGGAGGCGGCACGCTCGGTGGGCGGGGACCCAACCGGTGGGGAGAAGGAGGACGTGCAGGGCGGCGGCGTCACGACCGATAACAGGACGAGCGAGGGCGCGAGAGTGCCGGTGACGGGCGAGGGTGGCGGTGTGCCGCGTGCGGAGCTGCCGTGGCTGGGCTTCCTTCCGGGGGGGACGGGGAACAGCTTCCTGCGGGATTTCGGGGACGGGGGTCTGGAGATGTCGCTGGCGGCGATGCTGGAGGGCCGGGAGCGTCGGGTGGACGTGGGGTGTCTGCGTACTCGGGGGGCGCCGGTGTACTCGCTGAACCTGCTGTCGATCGGTTTCGTGGCGGACATCTGCGATACGGCGAACCGGCGGTACAAGCGTCTGGGGGAGTTGAGTTACGTTCTGGGGCTGGTGCAGGAGCTGGCGACGCTTCGGCCGATGCGGGTTCGGCTGGCGGTGGACGGGGGTCCGTGGGAGGCGCGGGAGCTGACCTTCCTGTCGCTCAACAACAGCCGGTTCACGGGGGGGGCGATGATGATGGCCCCCGGGGCGGATCCGTCGGACGGGGAGGTGGACCTCATCACGGTGGAGCCGTTTGGCCGGCTGGCGCTGCTGGGGGTGTTTCCGAGGATCTTCCGGGGGACGCATGTGGAGGATCCGCGGGTGGGATCGCGCCGGGCGCGGGAGGTGCGTCTGGCGCTGGAGGAGGAGGTGGCGGTGATGGTGGACGGCGAGGTGGTGCGCGCCGCGCCGGTATCGTACGAGGTGCTTCCCGCGGCGTTGCGGGTGGCGGTTCCGGGGGGAAACGCGGGCTGATCCGCGGGGAGAGGACGAGCATGCTGGAGTATCCCGCGCCGGGAGAGTGGGCGATGCGGACCGCGCGTCGGGCGCACGCACGGCTGGTCGATGCCCTGGGCGAGGCGGCCGGCGAGGCGGTGTTCAGCGTCGGGGTGTGGTCGGGGGCGTTCGTGACGATGGCGGGCACGGCGGGGCTGGCGGCGGCGCTGGCGCCGTGGCGGCCGTTCCGGTCGACCCATGCGTGGGTGGGGGCACCGGGGATGGCGCTGTGCCTGCGGATGACGGGTACGGGCATGCGCCTGTGGGTGCACTCGGCGTTCGACCCGGAGGAGCGGGGGGTCTTCTGTCAGAACCACGTGAGTCTGCTGGACGCGCACGTCGCGAGCAACGCGATCCCGCATGCGTTCTGCGGTCTGATGAACGCGTGGCAGTTCCGAATCCCGTTCTATGGTTGGCTGATGGGGATGAGTCTGGGCATTCCGGTGCCGGCGGAGCAGCAGGGGCGCACGGCGGTGCTGGCTGCGCACGCGCGGGAGCGGGCAGCGCTGGGGCTGAGCATCCTCGCGTTTCCGGAGGCGCACCGGACGCGGGACGGGCGGGTGCACCGGTTCCATCGCGGGGTGCTGTTCATGGCGCGGGATGCGGGGCTTCCGGTGGTGCCCGTCGCAGTGCGGGGGTTGCGGGAGGTGAACGGCAAGGGGCGCTGGACGTTCACGCCGGGGAACGTGGAGGTGCTGATCGGCCGGCCCCGCTCGACGGCGGGGATGGGCGACGATGCGGTGACTCGGCTCGCCGAGGACCTTCGGCTGGAGGTCGCGTCATTCGTGGAGGATGGGGTTCTGCCCGAAGGGGCGACGGAGGTACGATCATGGCGCCGAAGGTAGTGGACGGACGCAAGCTGCGGGCGCAGCGGCGGAGGGCGGCGACGGAGGCGAAGCTGCTGTTTGCGGCGGAGTCGGTCATCTGCCGGCGGGGATTCCACGCGGCGACCATCGCCGACATCGTGGACGAGGCGCAGGTGGCGCGCGGCACCTTCTACCAGTACTTCGACAGCCGGGAGGCCGTGTACCGCCGCCTGATCGGAGACTTCGTCAAGCTGCTGACGAGCAGCGTCGAGCGCGTCACCGAGCGCCGCGCGCCGGTGGAGGACGTGCGGACGAACCTGCTCCGCGTCCTCGAGCAGCTCTTCGCCCAGCGCGAGCTGGCCATCCTGCTGTTCCGCGACGCGCTGACCCCCGATCCCGTCCTGAAGCAGCTGCACCTCGACCTGCACCAGCACATGCACCGGATGGTCTGCGGCCTCCTGCGGCGGGGAGCGCAGTGGGGCATTCTGCGCGAGGTCGAGGTGGAGGGCACGGCGTGGGCGGTGATCGGTGCGATCAAGGAGCTCCTGCTCCGGCGGATCGACGAGCTCCCGACCCTACAGACCGACGAACCCGTCATCGACGGGACCCGCATCACCCCGGCGGTACGGCAGTCGGCCGTGGACGCAGCCTCCGTGCTCGTCGATGCCTTCTACGGCGGCCTGCGCGCCCCCTGACGGCAGGCCGGTCGAGTCCGATGCGCGACGGAACGCTCTCGACCCGTCGCTGCCGGCGGAGGAGACCCGCCACGGACCGGAAGGGAGGACGCGGGGCGCATGCCCTCCGGCCTGCTCGATGGCGAGGAACCGAGCGGAGATCCTGCGCGCTCAGTCGCGCTCGCCGCGGATGATGATCCGCTCGAAGAGCGGGTCCTCGCGGGTAAACTCCTGCACGCCCTTCGGCGTCATTCGAAGCACGTGGGTCGCAGCCTCTTCCACCAGCGTCCGGTCGTGGGTGACGAAGATGGCGGTCCCCTTGTAGGCGGCGAGGCCTTCGCCCAGGGCGCTGATGCTCTCGAGGTCGAGGTGGTTGGTGGGCTCGTCGAGGAGGATGACGTTGTTCTTCACGAGCATGAGACGGGCAAAGAGCGCGCGAACGGTCTCTCCCCCCGAGAGCACGTGGACGGGCTTCTCGGCCTCTTCTCCCGAGAAGAGCATCCGTCCCAGGAGCCCGCGGATGGTCTCGCGATCGGCCTTGTCGTCGAAGCCGTTGAGCCACTGCCACAGCGGCACACCCTCCGGCATCTCCTCGGAGTGGTCCTGGGCGAAGTAGCCCACGCGGGTCTCGTGCCCCCAGATGATCTCCCCCCTGTCCGGCTGGATCTCGTTCATCAGCATCCGGACGAGCGAGGTCTTTCCGATGCCGGAGGGCCCGATGATCGCAAGCCGTTCGCCACGGCGGAGGTCGAGGTCGAGGCCCTCACAGATGACGGCGGGCTCCTTGCCTTCCTCGTGGAAGGTCTTGTGGAGTCCGCGGACGCGGAGCACGTCCTTTCCGGAGGCCTTGTCTCCGATGTCGAAGCGGATGAAGGGCCGCTGGATGTTGGAGCGCTTGAGTTCGTGGGGCTGGAGCCGAGCCAGCTCCTTCTTCCGGCTCTGGACCTGGGAGGCGCGGGACCCGGCGCTGAAGCGGTTGATGAAGTCCTTGAGCTGGGACACCTTCTTCAGGCGGTCTTCGTTCTCGGACTCGACGCGCGAACGGATCTGGCTCTTCTGGTACACCGCCTCGTCGTAGTTGCCGGTGTAGGTGATGATGGTCTGATAGTCGATGTCCGCGATGTGGGTTGCGACGGCGTTGAGGAAGTGCCGGTCGTGGCTGATCACGACGAGGACGCCTTCGTAGCGCTGGAGGAACTGCTCGAGCCACGCCACGCTGTCCATGTCGAGGTGGTTGGTGGGCTCGTCGAGGAGGAGACACTCGGGCTTGCCGAAGAGGGCCTGGGCCAGAAGAACCCGGAAGCGCATGCCCGAGGAGAGGGCGTTCATGGGCTCGCAGTGGAGGTTCTCGGGGATGCCGAGTCCGGAGAGGAGCATGCCGGCGTCGGCCTCGGCGGTGTAGCCGTCCTCCTCGCCGACGATGCCTTCGAGCTCGCCGAGCTGCATGCCCATTTCGTCGGTGAATTCGCCCGTGGTCTCGGCGTGCTTGAGAATTCTCTCCTTCTCCTCCATGGCCTTCCACAGCCGCTTGTTGCCCATCATCACGACGTCGATGGTGGTCTCGGTGTCGTAGATGAAGTGGTTCTGGCGGAGAATGGAGGTGCGCTCGGGGCGGGTCACCTCTCCGCGGGAGGGCTGTTCGTCCCCGGCGAGGAACTTCATGAACGTCGACTTGCCGGCGCCGTTCGGACCGGTGAGTCCATAGCGCTTCCCCGGGGTGAACTGGACGTTCACGTTCTCGAAGAGCGTGCGGGCGCCGAAGGACTGGGTGACATCGATGACGTTGAGCATGAGTGCCGGACGGAGCAGTGGAAACGGAATCACGGGGGAAGACCCGCACCTGAGGCGCGGACGCGTGCGGCCCTAGCCGAATTGAGGCGGGATGGGAAGGGACCCTCGACACGGGAACACCCGCATCCGGGCGCTGCTCCGGCTTGCGGCCAACATGCTTCTGACCGATGCTCGGGCACGACCGAAGCGAACGAACGCTCCCCGCCCCCACCGAGACCGCGATGACCGAACCGCAGCCCTCCCGCTGGAAGGACCTCCCGATCAGCATCATCGCCGTGCTGCTGATCCTCTTCGTGCTCCGGGCCGTCTCCCTCGTGATCCTGCCTCTGGTCCTGGCCGGATTTCTCGCGATCCTCTTCTGGCCGCTGCTCTATCGCCTTGACCAGCGACTCCCTCGCTGGGTCGGCATCGTGCTTGTGCTGGGCATCCTGCTCGTGGTCACCGCCGGACTGGGCTGGTTCCTCAGCTTCATGGTCGCCGAGCTCGGCGGTCGGGCCGATTTCTACGTCCTGCGGCTCGAAGCGAAGCTGCAAGGGCTCACTCCCCTCGCGGAGCGCTTCGGCATCCTTCTGGACGCAAACACCTTCGGGGGACAGCGACTCCTCTCCCTCCTGGGCAGCGGCGTTCAGATCACCCTGACGATCCTCGCCTTCGTGGGCTTCCTCTTCTTCGTCCTCGCGCTGCTGCTGATCGAGCTACCCCTCTTCCAGCGAAAGCTCATGCACGGCCTGTCCGGGGAAGGACGACACCGGGCGATCTCCGCCGTCGAGGAAATCGTCCGGACCTTCAAGCACTTCTTTCTCGTCCAGACCTTCGTGAGCGTCCTGACCGGCCTGGGCACCGGCATCTTCCTGACCCTCGCCGGCGTGGAGTTCGCCTGGGTCTGGGCCGGCGTCGCCTTCATCCTCAACTTCATCCCCTCCATCGGCTCCATCATCGCCGTCATCCCGCCGGTGCTCGTCGCCGCCATCCAGTTCGACAGTCTCCTGCAGCCGCTCTTCGTCCTCGTGATGCTCGCCATCATCCAGAACGTGATCGGAAACTACATGAACCCCCGTCTGATGGGGCGAACCGTCTCCCTCTCCCCCCTCGTCGTCCTGCTCTCCGTGCTCTTCTGGGGCTGGTACTGGGGCGCGATCGGGTTCTTCCTCGCCGTCCCGCTCACCCTCGTCGTCCGCATCGTCTGCGCCCACGTCGACGGGCTCGAGCCCATCGCTCTCTTTCTGGGCAACGGCGCCGAGCTGCGCGACGAAGGTCCGGTGCCGCCTCCCGAAGCCATGAGCGAAGCCGCCCGGCTCGACGACGGACCGAAGCTCGGCGAAGGGCCGGCCCCCGGAGCCAGTTCCCCACCTGCGCCGGCAGACCACCCGATGGAGGACCCAGGGCAGAACGTCCACGAACAAACCGCCCGGAGAACCGACGAAGAGGAGCGCGGCTGACGTTCACAGGGCACGGTCCCGCATCGGCACCGTACCGCTCGCGACTCTCCCCTCCGGGGCCGCTCGCGATCCTCGCGGCCAGCAACGACGAAGGGCGCGTCTCGGCAAAGACGCGCCCCCGGTTCCTCAGTCGAGGAGGGACTCGATCACTCGACGATGCTCGGGGGCACCATCACATCGTTCAGCACGTGAATCACGCCACTGGTGGTGCGGATGTCCAGCAGATCCGCGTTGAGGCCGGCGCCTCCGATGGTCAGCGCATCGGCGTCGATCAGCGCGGACTCCGTGCTCAGCATCTCCACGCTCTGGCCATCGAGCGCCACCACGTCCTCCGAGAACACCTCCCCGTCGAACACGTGATACGTGAGGATCGTGGTCAGCAGAGGAAGGTCCTCCGCGAGCGCCTCGAAGGTCGTATCGAGGGCGATCAGCGCCGCGGCAAAGGCGTCGTCGGTCGGCGCGAACACCGTGACGGGATCCACGTTCTCGGTGACGTCCCCAACCAGATCCGCTGCGATCAGCGCCTGGACGAGGCTGGTGTGCACGCCCGTGAACTGCGCGAACGTGGCGATGTTGGCCGGCAGAATCACCGTGTCGATCGCGTGGATCACTCCATTGTCCGCGCCGACGTCCGGCACGATGACCGTCGCTTCGTTGACCGCGACACCCGCCTCCGCATTCAGCCACACCGAGAGGTCGGCGGCCGTGAGCGCCGGACCGGTCGTCACGGCATCCGACATCACCGCCGCGCCCGAGATGACGTGGTAAAGCAGAATGGTGGCGAGGTCCTCGCGGGCCAGCAGCGCCTCGGCATCGATCTCGAGCTCCTCGAGGAGGTCGGCAAAAGCGTCGTCCGTCGGCGCGAACACCGTGAACGTACCGTCGAGGTCGGCCAGGACATCCTCCAGCTCCGCGGTCTCGAGCGCCTGCAGCAGGATGGTGAAGCGTCCATCCTCGCGGGCCACGTCCACGATGCTCATGGGCTCACCCGCGTCCAGGGACGGCGGGACCATCACGTCGTCGAGCACATGGATCACGCCGCTGGTCGTCCGGATGTCCAGCAGGCCGGCGTTGAGCGCTGCGCCTGCGATGGTCAGCGAGGCGGCGTCGATCTCCGCGAGCTCGCCGCTCAGCATCTCGATGCTCTCACCGGCGAGGTCGACGACCTCACCCGAGAGGACCTCCCCGTCGAGCACGTGATAGGTCAGGATGGTGGCGAGCGTCGGCACGTCGCCCGCAAGCTCCTCGAAGGTCAGTCCGAGCGCGGTCAGGGCAGCCGAGAACGCGTCATCCGTCGGTGCGAACACCGTCACCGGGGCGTCCGTGTCCGTCACGGCGCCCACCAGGTCCGCCGCGCCGAGCGCGGCCACGAGGCTGGAGTGCACCCCCGTGTATCCGGCGATCTCGGCGATGTCGGCCGGCATGATCACGGAATCCACGATGTGGATGACGCCGTTGCTTGCCATGACGTCCGGGGTGTCCACGGTGGCCCCGTTCACCATCACGCCGCCGTCGACCGTGATCCAGGCGGTGAGCTCGGCCGCCGTCGCGACCGGGCCGGTGGACACGTCTGCGGACGCGACCGCCGCACCCGAGATGACGTGGTACAGCAGGATCTGCGCAAGATCCTCGTTGGCCAGAAGCGCCGCGGCGTCAATGCCGAGGTCAACCAGCAGCGCCTCGAACGCCGCATCGGTCGGCGCGAAGACGGTGAACGGGCCTTCCCCTTCCAGCACCTCGGTCAGCTCTGCTGCCTCGAGCGCCGCAAGCAGCGTGCCGAACGCGCCAGCCTCGGTGGCCACGTCGATGATGTTGCCGGCCTCGGTGCCGGTCGGGCCGGGCTCCGTCGGGCCGGGCTCCGTCGGGCCGGGCTCCGTCGGGCCGGGCTCCGTCGGCGCGCTCGAGCTCATCCCAGGCGCGGTGCTGTCGTCATCGTCATCACTCCCGCAGCCGACCGGGCCGGCGAACACCAGCGCGGTCGCCGCAAGGGCGCACAAGAGCAATCGGGTCCATTCGGAACGCATACTCACCTCCATTCGAACGTGGAAGAAACTGGCCATCCTGGATGGCGCACGGCGAAGGGATGCGGGCAGGGTGCGCATGGATGCGCAGAAGACAGCCTGCATCTGCTTCGAAGACAATGGTTTACACGACTGCCTCTCGACACGCCAGGCCACGCAAGAGCCCGAAATGCAGTGAACTTACAACTTCGAAATTCCAGTCAACAGCTCTGACGCAAAAGACTGTTTCCTTCATGGAACGGAATCGCACCAGGGCACTCCTCCCGGGCGACCACGCTTGTGCCCTTCCCCGTGCGTGGCCAGAGACCATCGCGGTGGCCGGAGAACGCTCATGCACGCGGTCTGGCGGCGGCTGGTTCAGCGCCGCCGTCGACCATGATGAAACCAGGTTCAGGGAGAGGAGCATGACAACAGTACGACGGGTGGACGTGGCGGTGATCGGCGGCGGGACGGCCGGAATGGCTGCGCGCCATCAGGCCGAGAAGTGCGGGGCGTCGACCCTGCTGATCGAGGCATCGCAATTCGGAACCACCTGCGCCCGGGTGGGCTGCATGCCGAGCAAGCTCCTCATCGCCGCGGCCGAGGCGGCGCACACGGTGCGCTCCGCCGGAACGTTCGGCGTCCACGTGGCGCCGGAGGCCATTCAGGTGAACGGACGCGATGTCATGCGCCGCGTGCAGCAGGAGCGGGACCGCTTCGTGGGCTTCGTGCTGGGATCCATCGACCGCATTCCCGACGACGGCAAGGTCCTCTCCCGCGCCCGATTCACCGGCCCGACGACCCTCGCCCTCGACAACGGGACGCTCGTCGAGGCGCGAAGCGTCGTCGTCGCGACGGGCAGTCGCCCGGATGTCATCCCGCCCCTGCGCGACCTGGGGGATCGGCTGCTCACCACCGACTCGGTCTTCGAGATGGAGACCCTCCCCGCGTCCATCGCGGTCGTCGGCGCCGGCGTGATCGGTCTCGAGCTCGGACAGGCCTTCCATCGGCTCGGGGTCCGGACCACCATCCTCGACGCCTCCCCGCGCCTGCGACTCGCGAGGGACAGCGCGGTCGTCGACACGATGCACCAGGTGCTCGGCGAGGAGCTCGACCTTCGCATGGGCATCCGCGACCTGCAGGCGCAGAGGCACGGCCGTGCGGTGGAGCTTCGCTGGCATGCATCCGACGGTCAGCCCGAGACGGCGGAGTTCGAATTCGTCCTGGCCGCCACGGGGCGCCGGCCGAACGTCGACGACCTCGGTCTCGAGCACACCGGGGTGACGCTGGACGACCGTGGGATTCCGGAGATCGACGCGCGGACACTCCAGTGCGGGGAGCACCCGATCTTCCTTGTCGGCGATGCGAACACGCGGCTGCCGCTGCTCCACGAGGCCAGCGACGAAGGGCACGTCGCCGGTCAGAACGCGGCACACTTTCCCGACATCCGGGCCGGACGCCGCCGAGTGCCCCTGACCATCGTGTTCACGGATCCGCAGCTCGCCGTGGTGGGCACCACTGGCTGCGATCTCTCCCATACCCGCCACGGCGTGGGGGAGGTCTCCTTCTTCAACCAGGGGCGCTCCAGAACCATGGCGAGGCACAAGGGCATCGGTCGGGTCTACATGGAGCTCGACACCGGCACGCTCGTGGGCGCGGAGCTGTTCGGCCCGGCCGCGGAACACCTCGGCCATCTCGTCGCCTGGGCCGTGGCCCGGCGCATGACGGTCGACGAAGCCCTCGCCATGCCGTTCTATCACCCGGTCATCGAGGAGGGTCTGCGGACCGCGCTGCGCAACGCCGCGTCGCAACTCGACCGCAGGGCCGAGCGCGTGCGCATGGACTTCGACTGCAGCCGACCGGGGAAGTGATCGCGCTGCCGGTGGGCGGACAGGTCACCGTCCCTGAACGAAGCTCACCGACGCCCAGCCGCGGCCGGACACCGTCACCTCGTGCCCGTCGATGATCAGCCGTGCGCGGTAGTCCACCTCGTGCTCGATGTCGACCGGGGCCATGATCCGCGACAGGATGGCGCGGATCATCCGGCTGAGCCGGCTCAGCAGCGCGTCCCAGGCCACCATGCGGGTGAAGGTGACGTCGATCTCCACCCGATCCCGCCCGTTGCTGGCCGAGATCGTGAAGCCCGACGGCACCGCATAGGTGGCGCCCGACAGTCGCTGCTCGCTGCGACCCCGGTAGACCACCTGCACGTCGGCGGCCTCGAACACGGGCTGTCCGTCCACCGCCGCCAGCAGCCACGCCGTGGACCCGCCTCCGTTCCCGGTCGGCGCGACCACGTCGCCGAAGCTGAGCGTCAGCCCGTCCTCGCGCAGGGCATGGAAGCGCGTGAACTGCTGCCCGATGTCATACGGAAACGCGTTGGACCAGGTCGCCTGGAAGTGCCCTACCCCGGTGAACGGACGGTCGGACCACTCGCCGTCCCGGTCGGGCCGCGTGCCCCACGTTCCCCGGGCGCGGAAGTGCGGCACCGTGCGCAACCGGTAGGTGTTGCGACGATCCCACCCGAGCTGCATCCGGCCCGCGCCCGGGGCCCACAGGTCCACCACCGGATCAATGTCCGCGTCCACGCGCACCGTCGGCAACCGGACCTCCAGACGCATCGTCCCGTCCGCGTTTCGGCGCATGATGCTCCCCTGGAACGCCAGGGTAAACCCCTCCTCCTCCCACGTGTAGTCCCCGCGGTCCTGATCATAGCCCCGATCGAACCGCAGGATGGCGTCCTCCACAGTGTTCGGGTCCGCCACATTCCGGTCGATCACCAGGATGCGGGCCGATCCCTTGCCGTCGAGACCGAAGCCCACGCTGCTGATGGTGTACTGGATGAACAGGACCCGATTGTCATCGGTCCAGATCATGTGGTCCCAGCTCTGGAACCACGGCGACGACCGCGGCTGCGGGTTCAGGTCCTCCAGTGCCACCCGGACCGGCTCGCCTTCGCCCCACCCGAAGACCGGCTGCACCTGCTCGGCAAACGCGACAGGCATCCAGAAAAGAAAGGGCACCACGCAGGACCAGTACAGCGTTCGACGCATCTCGATTGGCTCCTCTCGGGGGGACGGCCGTCGGACCGGGTCCTCCCGGTCCCCACGATGATCGGAACCCGGGACGCTCCCGGACCCTTCCCGCCTACGCGTCCTGCGACTCTCCGTAGGCGTCCATCGGCAGGCAGGTGCACACGAGGTTGCGGTCCCCGTACGCGTTGTCCACCCGTGCCACGGACGGCCAGAACTTGTCCACCTTCACCCACGGCAGCGGCCACGCCGCACGTTCGCGGGAGTATCCGTGCGTCCAGTCCTCCGCCGTCACCTCCGCCGCCGTGTGCGGCGCGTTCTTCAGCGGATTGTCCTCCCGGTCGAGCCGCCCCTCGGCGACGTCCCGGATCTCCTCCCGGATGGCGATCATCGCCTCGCAGAAGCGATCCAGCTCCGCCAGGCCCTCGCTCTCCGTCGGCTCGATCATGAGCGTCCCCGGCACCGGCCAACTCATCGTCGGGGCATGGAAGCCGTAGTCCATGAGCCGCTTGGCGATGTCCTCCACCTCCACCCCCGCGCTCGCGCGGAACGGCCGGCAGTCGATCACGAACTCGTGGGCCACCCGGCCGCTCTCCCCCCGGTAGAGGATGTCGAAGTGCGGCTCCAGCCGCGCGGCCATGTAGTTCGCGTTCAGGATCGCCACCTCGGTCGCCCGGCGCAGCCCGGATGCACCCATCATGCGAATGTAGGCCCACGAGATCGGCAGGATGGACGGGCTGCCCCACGGCGCCGCCGAGATCGCACCGATCCCCTGCTCGCCCCCGGTCTCCACCACCGGGTGGCCCGGCAGGAACGGCGCGAGGTGCGCCGCCACCCCGATGGGCCCCATCCCGGGCCCCCCGCCGCCATGCGGGATGCAGAACGTCTTGTGCAGGTTCAGGTGACACACGTCGGCGCCGATGTCCCCGGGGCTGCACAGCCCCACCTGCGCGTTCATGTTCGCGCCGTCCATGTACACCTGACCGCCGTGGGCGTGCACCACCGCGCACACCTCGCGCACATGCGCCTCGAACACGCCGTGGGTGCTCGGGTAGGTGATCATCAGCGCGCCCAGCCGATCCGCGTGCTTCTCCGCCTGGGTCCGCAGGTCCTCCAGGTCGATGTTCCCGTCCTCGTCGCACTTCACCGGCACCACACGAAAGCCCGCCAGCACCGCAGAAGCCGGATTCGTCCCGTGCGCCGACGTCGGAATCAGGCACACGTCCCGCGCCGCATCTCCGCGTGACTGGTGCCACGCCCGGATCACCAGCAGCCCTGCATACTCCCCCTGGCTCCCCGCGTTGGGCTGCAGGCTCACCGCCTCGAACCCCGTGATCTCCGAGAGCCAGCCTTCCAGATCCCGGAACAGCTGCCGGTAGCCGGTGGTCTGATCCACCGGCGCAAACGGGTGGAGGTCGGCAAAGCCACTCCACGTCACCGGGATCATCTCGGCGGTGGCGTTGAGCTTCATGGTGCACGACCCCAGTGGGATCATCGACCGCGTCAGCGACAGATCGCGCCCCTGCAGCCGGTGCAGGTACCGAAGCATCTCCGTCTCGGAGCGATGCGCATGGAACACATCGTGGGCAAGGAACGCCGAGTCCCGCCGCAGGTGCTCCGGAAGCTCGACCGTGACCTCGGTGGAGACGACGCGGGCGTCGGGAACGGCATCCGCGACCGCGAACACCCCCAGAAGGGTCTGGACCTCCGCGAGCGTGGTGGGCTCGTCCAGGGCGATCCCCCATGACTCGTCCTCGAAGCGGCGGAGGTTGAATCCGGCGTCGTCGAGCCGGCTGGCGATGGTGGCACCGTCCACCCCGCGAGGACGCACGCGCATCGTGTCGAACAGGGGACCAGCCGGGACATCGTGGCCCATGCGGCGAAGGCCTTCGCGAAGCGTCGCGGCCAGCGCCTGCACCCGGCGGGCGATGCGCTTGAGCCCATCGGGGCCGTGGTACACCGCATACATCGACGCCATGATGGCCAGCAGGACCTGCGCCGTGCAGATGTTGGAGGTGGCCCGGTCGCGCCGGATGTGCTGTTCGCGGGTCTGGAGCGCGAGCCGCATGGCCGGGTTGCCGGCGGCGTCGCGGCTGACCCCGATGAGGCGACCGGGCATCAGGCGCGCGTGGCGATCGCTCGTGGCGATCCAGCCGGCGTGGGGCCCCCCGTAGCCGAGCGGTACCCCGAAGCGCTGGGACGACCCGACCGCGATGTCCGCGCCGTAGCTGCCCGGGGCGCGCAGCACCGTCAGGGAGAGCAGATCGGCGGCGGCGATGAACAGGGCGCCGGCGGCGTGGGCCGCCTCGACAAGTGGCTCGGGGGCGTGGATGGTACCGTCCGTCGCCGGCACCTGCACGAGCACCGCGCACAGGTCGTCGCCGGCGATCGTGTCCTCTCCCGGCACGAAGGTCTCCACCGCGATGCCCAGGGGCTCGGCGCGGGTCTGCACCACCGCCAGGGTCTGGGGGTGCACGTCGGCGGCGACGAGGACCCGACGGCGCTTCTGTCGGGCGTGCGCGAACGCCATGCCCACCGCCTCGGCCGCGGCCGTCGCCTCGTCGAGCAGGGAGGCGTTGGAGAGCGGGAGTCCCGACAGATCCGAGATCATCGTCTGGAAGTTCAGCAGCGCCTCGAGCCGCCCCTGGGAGATCTCGGCCTGATAGGGCGTGTACTGGGTGTACCAGCCCGGGTTCTCCATGATGTTGCGCAGCAGCACCGGCGGCGTGTGCGTGGCGTGGTACCCCATGCCGAGGAACGACCGGCGGACCACGTTCCGCGCGGCGATGTCGCGCAGCTCCGCGAGCGCCTCCGCCTCCGTGCGCGCAGCGGGAATGTCGAGGTCGGCCTGCAGCCGGATGCCCGTCGGAACCGCCTGGTCGACGAGTGCCGCGAGCGAGGGCACCCCGATCGCGTCCAGCATGAGGGCATGGTCCGCGTCCCGCGGACCGATGTGACGGGAGGCGAATGCGTCCGAAGCGCCGAGAAGTTCCGAAGCCTTCATGGTCTGTGCCGGGGTACGGGTGGGGGGCATCACGCGGCCCCCCGGCGCGCTCGCGCGCGGAGGTAGCACAGCATCGGCTGCAGGGACAGGGGGGAGCGCATCGCGGCAACAGGATTGCCAGTCCGGTGACGGGCTGGTACGCTGATGGCGCAAGGGTCACGCATCAGGGTCGAACGGACCATCAGGGTCGAACGGACCATCGGGTCGAACGGACCATCAGG
>REDH01000068.1 GCA_007693585.1 Deltaproteobacteria bacterium | reverse complement strand
CGCGAGGGCGGTCGCACCGTCGGCGCCGGCGTCGTGGCCGAGATCAAGAAGTAGGAGGGATGGCGCCCCGCGCTGCGGGGTGCCGATCAGGGCAGTAGCTCCAACGGTAGAGCGGCGGACTCCAAATCCGTAGGTTGTGGGTTCGAATCCCTCCTGCCCTGCTCTGATGGCCCCGGGTGACGTGCCTGGGGTTAGTCATTCGCCGGAATGTCCGGCATGAGGAAGAGAACGTCCGATGAAGCAGATCACCCGATATGTCACGGTCAGTTACCTGGTGCTCGCACTCGTTGTTGCCTGGGTGATGGTCCGGATTTTCGCGGGTGTGCTCGACGCCATGGGGCCGGGCAGTGATCCGATCCTGTTTGCAGGGATCCGTCTGTCGGTCTTTCTTGGAAGCGCCCTGACCGCCGGGGTCACCGTCTACTGCTGGAAGTCCGAGAAGATCTTCCGCGGCGCCAACGAAGTGGTGATCGAGCTGTCCAAGACCACCTGGCCGGACTGGCCGGACACGCGGAAGTCGACCTGGGTCGTGATCGTCTTCTCCGTGATTGTGGCGCTCTTCCTCGCCTTCTTCGACTTCATCTGGAAGATGATGACCGACACGATCCTCTCCGCCTGACCCGCGGGCTCCAGGATCGGCAGCCAAGGCGAGTCGATGTCCGAAGAACAGCAGAGCAATATGCGTTGGTACGTGGTCAATACCCACTCGGGGTATGAGGCCAAGGCCCGGCTGGGTCTCCAGGAGACCGCTCGCCAGCATGGCATGGAGCACGCACTCGGCGAGATCTTCATTCCGATGGAAGAAGTCGTTGAGGTGAAGAAGGGGGAGAAGAGCTCGCGCGAGCGCAAGTTCTTCCCCGGCTACATGCTCGTGCAGATGGAGCTTTCACCAAAGATGTGGCACGTGGTGAAACAGGCGCCCAAGATCATCGGATTCATTGGGGGGGCGTCGGAGCCCACTCCACTGAGTGAGCGGGAAGTCCGTCGGATCCGGGGGCAGATGGAGGAGGGGCTGAAGGCCCAGAAGACCTCGATCTCGTTCTCCGAGGGCGATCTCGTCAAGGTGATCGACGGACCATTCAAGAACTTCAGCGGAAATGTCGAGGAAGTGAACGCGGACAAGCAGAAGGTTCGCGTTCTGGTGTCCATCTTCGGCCGGGCGACCCCGGTCGAGTTGGACTTCGTCCAGGTCGAGCCCGTCTCCGGTTGAGCGGGCCTACCATCGTTCGTACCATGGCCGGCCCGTGCGGGTCCGCCCACCATGGGAGATGAGGAATGGCAAAGAAAGTACAGGCACTGGTCAAACTGCAGCTGACCGCGGGAAAGGCGACGCCCTCGCCACCCGTGGGGCCCGCCCTGGGTCAGCATGGCGTCAACATGATGGAGTTCTGCAAGGCGTTCAACGCCCAGACCGCAGACAAGGGTGACCTGATCATTCCGGTCGTGATCACGATCTACACGGATCGCTCGTTCACGTTCGTGCTGAAGACACCGCCAGCGGCGGTGCTGATCCTCAAGGCGCTCAAGATCAAGTCAGGATCGTCAGTGCCCAATCGGGACAAGGTCGGACGGCTCACGCAGGATCAGGTTCGCGAGATCGCGCAGATCAAGATGCCCGACCTCAACACTGACGACATCGAAGCGGCCATGCGGACGGTGGAAGGCACCGCGCGCAGCATGGGCGTCGACATCATCCGCGACTGAGGAGGACACCATGGGAGCACGTGGAAAGCGTACCGAAGCAGCACGCTCGCAGGTGGACCGTCTCCGTGAGTACGGCGTCGATGAAGCCGTCGCACTCGTGAAGAAGCTCGCCACAAGCAAGTTCGACGAGACAGTGGACGTCTCGGTCAACCTCGGCGTCGACCCCAGACACGCCGATCAGATGGTCCGTGGAGCGGTCGTTCTGCCTCACGGAACCGGGAAGACCATTCGCGTTGCGGTCTTCGCACGCGGCGAGAAGGAAGCCGAAGCTCGGGAAGCTGGCGCCGACTTCGTGGGATCCGATGACCTCGCGGAGAAGATTCAGGGAGGCTGGCTCGACTTCGACGCCACAGTCGCCACGCCAGACATGATGGGCGTCGTCGGTCGGCTGGGCCGTGTTCTCGGACCGCGCGGGCTGATGCCGAACCCGAAGGTGGGAACGGTCACGTTCGATGTCGCCTCTGCCGTGCGCGACATGAAGGCTGGGCGCGTGGAGTTCCGGGTCGAGAAGGCGGGCATCGTCCACGCCCCGATCGGCAAGGCGTCCTTCAGCGAGGAGCAGCTTGCGGAGAACCTCCGTGCACTGCTCGAGAACCTTCATCGCTTGCGTCCGTCCTCGGCAAAGGGTATCTACGTCCGCCGCGTGACGGTCTCCAGTACGATGGGGCCCGGAATTCGTGTCGACAGCAGCCAGCTGCGACCGACCTGAAGAGGACGCCAGGCCGAGAGAGATCCGCATCACCATTCAGGGCTCCGCTGGCGCGGAGCCATCGCCCGAGAAGTCGGTGCCGCGCAGCGGCTCAATATCCGACGGAGGCCTGACGTTGCCACCTGCCACCCACTTCGGGTGCGTTCGGTCCGTCACCTCCGTTGACCGAACGGGAACCCACCGCAGGAGATCAACGTGAACAAGCAGGAGAAGGTGAACCTGGTCGAGGAGCTCAAGGGCTCCATGGTGCAGGCCCCAGCAGTGGTGCTGGCAGAAAGCGTCGGAATGCCCGTGAACAAGGTGAACGAGCTGCGCGCGCGCCTTCGTGCGCAGGGTGCCGCATACCGGATCGTCAAGAATACCCTCGCCCGGCGCGCGGTCAGCGGAACGGACCTGGAGCGTCTCAGCGACCTCTTCGTGGGTCCGACGGGCGTGGCGTACCATCCTGAAGATGCCACGATCGCCGCGAAGATCGTCGTCGAGTTCGCGAAGGACCACGACAGGTTCACCGTCAAGGCCGGCTACCTGAACGGCGCAATCCTCGATGAAAAGGGCGTCGAAGCGCTGTCGAAGATGCCCGGAAAGGACGAGCTTCGCGCGGACCTCCTTCGCGTTCTCAATGGCGTGGGCACCAAGTTCGTTCGCGTCCTGGCTGCCGGTCCGACGTCGTTCCTCAATGTGCTCAACGCCCGGCGGGACAGCCTCGGCGCCTGAGCATCACGAACCCAACCGCTTCGTCTACCGAATTCTTTCACCCAGGACCCGCACAGGGTCCGCCCATGGAGTATGAACATGTCCGAGATCACCCGTGAGCAAGTCATCGATTTCCTCTCCAACCTCAATGTGCTGCAGCTCTCCGAGATGGTCACCGAACTCGAGGAGAAGTGGGGCGTCTCCGCCGCCGCGCCCGTCGCCGTGGCTGCCGCCGGTGGCGCCGTCGCAGGTGCTGCCGCGGAAGAGGAGAAGACGGAGTTCACCGTTGTCCTGACCGACATCGGCGAGAAGAAGATCAATGTCATCAAGGCGGTTCGTGAAGTGACCGGCCTGGGTCTCAAGGAGGCCAAGGAGCTCGTCGAGAGCGCTCCGAGCAACGTGAAGGAGGATGTCTCCAAGGAGGAGGCGGAGTCCCTGAAGGCGAAGCTCGAGGAGGCTGGCGCGAAGGCCCAGCTGAAGTAGCACGCCGTCAGCGCGAACAGCGAACAGTCGGGGGGGGGCCCCCACCCGCCCCCCCCCGACTTGTTTCCAGCTGCCTCTCGTTCCGCCTCAACCCGTGGGGCCCATCCTCTGGCGAATGCCGCTCCAGCTGCCGATGCGCGCGAGACAGTCCTTGACGAAAGAGGGTAGACACGCTAAGCGACCCGTCCCTTGACTGCGCTGTCGACATTTCGGTGGCGCTACAGGAACGAGACATGCCGGCACGCACAATCGGGAAGGCGGAACGAGAAGTGTCGAGAGCCCGGGTCGCGATCAGACCCGATACGTATGCTTTTTGGCAGCCCAGTCGCTTGCGGGCAGCACCGGCCTTCCGGCGGCCGGTGAGTCCGAAGCGGGTCATGGGTGGCTAGAGGCGGACGGGTTGCACAGGGCTACAGCAACCCGCCGCCACGACGAGGAGACCTGAATGGCGTCTGTGATTCAGAGCAATTTCCGTATGCGCAAGTCGTTCGCCAAGATTGGCGAGGCGATCGACATCCCCAACCTCATCGACATTCAGAAGCGGTCCTACGACCAGTTCCTGCAGGCTGAAGTGCCTGCCGCCGAACGTGACGAGATCGGGCTGCAGGCTGTCTTCAAGTCGGTATTCCCCATCAAGGACTTCAACGAGACGTCGAGCCTCGAGTTCGTCGAGTACCGTCTCGAGGCGCCGAAGTACGATGTTGACGAGTGCATGGCCCGCGGCATGACCTACTCGGCACCCATCAAGGTGGTCATTCGGCTCGTGGTCTGGGATGTGAACGAGGAGACGGATGTTCGCTCAATCCGTGATGTGAAGGAGCAGGAGGTCTTCTTCGGCGAGATCCCGCTGATGACCGAGAACGGCACGTTCATCATCAACGGGACCGAGCGGGTTATCGTCAGTCAGCTCCATCGTTCGCCGGGGGCGTTCTTCGATCACGACAAGGGGAAGAGCCACGCTTCCGGAAAGATCCTCTATTCGGCGCGCATCATTCCGTACCGAGGCTCCTGGCTGGACTTCGAGTTCGACGCGCGTGACATCCTCCATGTCCGAATCGACCGTCGCCGCAAGCTGCCGGCCACGGTGCTGCTCCGTGCGCTCTACAAGACCCCGCCGGACCCGTACCGAAAGGACTCCGACGTTGAGCGGGAAGGGTATTCCGCCGAGGAGATTCTCGGCATGTTCTACGACTCGGAGCGGATTCGGTTCACGGATGCCGGAGCCGTCAAGGTGCTGGACGCCAGCCTGCACGAGGACACCGTGGTGTCGCTCGACGTGCTTGATCCCGAGACTGGCGAGGTCGCCATCCGCAGCAAGAAGAAGCTGTCGCGGGCGAAGCTGCGCCGTCTGATGAAGAAGGGGCTGGTCGAGATTCCGATCTCGGACGAGGAACTCCTCGGAAAGTTCTCGGCCCAGGACATCTTCGACGAAGAGACCGGCGAGATCCTGATCGAGTCCAACGAGCAGCTCACGGAGCCGAAGATCGACGAGCTCAGGGAACGCGGCGTGTCCGAGCTTGATGTGCTCTTCATCGATGGCGTCAAGGTCGGTTCCTATGTGCGGGACACTCTCGCGGTCGACAAGGTGAACTCCCCGGAGGAAGCGAGGCTGGAGATCTACCAGCGCCTTCGGCCCGGTGATCCGCCCACCCCAGAGACGGCGGAAGATCTGTTCGAGAGCCTCTTCTACAAGGCGGATCGCTATGACCTGAGCCGGGTTGGACGACTCAAGCTGAACCACAAGTTCAACCTGGACTTCGCGCACGAGTATACGGTCCTGCACAGCCGTGACGTCATCGAAGCCGTCAAGTACCTTGTTCACCTCAAGTCATCGGCGACCGCCAAGGTCGATGACATCGATCATCTCGGGAATCGTCGTGTACGCGCCGTGGGCGAGCTGCTGGAGAACCAGTATCGGGTTGGCCTGGTCCGGATGCAGCGCGCGATTCGCGAAAAGATGAGCATGTCTCAGGAGATCGAGACGCAGATGCCGCACGATCTCATCAACGCGAAGCCCGTGACGGCCGTCGTCAAGGAGTACTTCGGCGGCAGCCAGCTGTCCCAATTCATGGACCAGACGAATCCGCTGTCCGAGGTGACGCACAAGCGCCGGCTGTCCGCTCTCGGTCCGGGCGGGCTGACGCGGGAGCGTGCTGGTTTCGAGGTTCGAGACGTTCACCCGACGCACTATGGACGAATCTGTCCCATCGAAACGCCGGAGGGCCCGAACATCGGCCTGATCGCTTCGCTCGCAACGTACGCGAGGGTGAACGAGTACGGGTTCGTGGAGAGCCCTTACCGCACCGTGGTCGACGGGCGTCCGACGGACGAGATTCGCTGGTATTCCGCCCTGGAAGAGGAGCGGCACAACATCGCCCAGGCCACCACCGAGATCGGCGAGGACGGCGTTTTCGTCGAGGACCCCGTTCCCTGTCGGTCCAAGGGCGAACCAACCTATCTCCCGGCACGGGAGATCACGCTCATGGACGTCGCTCCCAACCAGCTCGTGTCGATTGCAGCTGCGCTGATTCCGTTCCTCGAGCATGACGATGCAAACCGCGCCCTGATGGGGTCGAACATGCAGCGGCAGGCGGTTCCGCTGCTCAAGTCGCACGCACCCCTCGTCGGCACCGGAATGGAGCGTGCAGTTGCACGAGATTCGGGTGTGACGGTCGTGGCTCGCCACGATGGTGTGGTGGACTCCGTCGACGCCGGACGAATCGTGATCAAGGCCGAGTCGGAAGACGAGGCCCTCGCGGCACGCCCCGACATCTACAAGCTCGTCAAGTATCAGCGTTCGAACCAGAATACCTGCATCAACCAGCGGCCGGTGATCCGTGCCGGAGAGCGCGTTCGCAAGGGGGATGTGATCGCCGACGGACCGGCTACGGACCGCGGCGAGCTTGCGCTTGGCCAGAACGTCATCGTCGCGTTCATGCCGTGGAACGGGTACAATTTCGAGGACTCGATCCTCATCTCGGAGCGCGTTGTGAAGGAGGATGTGTACACCTCCATTCACATCGAACAATTCGACTGCGTTGCGCGGGACACGAAGCTCGGAAAGGAAGAGATCACACGTGACATCCCCAACGTGGGCGACGAGGCGCTCGCGGATCTCGACGAGGCGGGGATCGTCCGGATCGGCGCGGAGGTGAAGTCCGGAGACATCCTCGTTGGAAAGATCACGCCAAAGGGAGAAACGCAACTCTCCCCCGAAGAGAAGCTGTTGCGCGCCATCTTCGGCGAGAAGGCGGGGGACGTGCGGGACACCTCGCTACGGGTTCCGCCGGGAGAGCGGGGTATTGTGATCGGTGCCAAGGTCTTCAGCCGCAAGGGGCAGGATCTGGACGAGCGCGCGCGGCAGATCCTCGAGGACGAGGAGCGAGAGCTCCTCAAGGACGAGAATGACGAGATCTCCATCATTCGGAACGCAGCGTACGACCGGATCGCGGAGATCCTTGCGGGTGCCAGGCTGGCCGCGGATCTCATCGACGATCGGAAGAAGGTCCTCCTCAAGAAGGGCGACAAGCTCGGTCCGGATGTGCTTGCAGCGGTGCCCCGCCGGTTCTGGAAGAGTATCCAGCTCGTCGGCGCGAGGAACGTCGAAGAGCGGCGGGATCTGATCCTGACGAACCTGGAGGATCAGATTCAGTCGATTCGTCTTCGCTTCCAGGAACGGATCCAGAAGCTGCACAAGGGAGACGAACTCGGCCCGGGTGTCATCAAGCAGGTCCGGGTCTATGTCGCCGTCAAGCGCAAGCTTCAGGTGGGTGACAAGATGGCGGGCCGACACGGAAACAAGGGTGTTGTGTCGCGTATCCTTCCAGAGGAGGACATGCCGTTCCTCGAGGACGGGACCCCCGTGGATCTGGTCCTCAATCCGCTTGGCGTCCCCAGCCGCATGAACGTCGGCCAGGTGCTCGAGACACACCTTGGATGGGCAGCCTATCGAATCGGTCGACGCATCCGCGATCTCATGGAAGCCCGGGACATCGCCGGCCTTCGTGAGGTCGTGAGGGCGGTGTTCCTCACCCGATCCGTCGACGAACTGGTCGACGACCTGACGGACGAGGAACTTCTCGCCGTGGCGGACACCATGAAGGCTGGCGTGCACGTCGCCACCCCGGTCTTCGACGGCGCCTCGGAGACGGACATTCATCGACTCTACAACGTTGCGCACCTGACGGACGACGGACAGAGCTGGCTCTTCGACGGTCGGAGTGGGGAGCGGTTCCGCCAGAAAGTGACCGTCGGCGTCATGTACATGCTCAAGCTGCACCACATTGTGGACGAGAAGATCCACGCCCGCTCCATCGGGCCGTACAGCCTCGTGACGCAGCAACCGCTCGGCGGCAAGGCGCAGTTCGGCGGCCAGCGGCTTGGTGAGATGGAAGTCTGGGCCCTCGAGGCCTACGGGGCAGCCTACTCGCTGCAGGAATTCCTGACCGTGAAGAGCGATGACGTCAACGGTCGAACCCGCATGTACGAGGCGATCGTGAAGGGAGAGAACGCTCATGAAGCCGGGCTGCCGGAGTCCTTCAATGTCCTCATGAAGGAGCTTCAGAGCCTGTGCCTGAGCATGGAACTGCTCGAGGATGCAGGCTGACCGAAACCGGCGCCTTCCCCTCGCCCCTCCCTCAGTTTCCGCACCTGACCCCATAGGTGAATCGTGAAGGATATCTTCAGTTTCTTCGAGAAGCCCCGCGACCCGCTCCACTTCAACGCCGTGCAGATCAGCCTGGCCAGCCCCGAGCGCATCCGCGAGTGGTCGCATGGGGAAGTGAAGAAGCCAGAGACAATCAATTACAGAACCTTCAAGCCCGAGAAGGATGGGCTGTTCTGTGCGAAGATCTTCGGGCCCATCAAGGACTACGAGTGCATCTGCGGCAAGTACAAGCGCATGAAGCACCGTGGCATCGTGTGCGAGAAGTGCGGCGTCGAGGTGATTCAGTCGAAGGTTCGGCGCGAGCGGCTTGGCCACATCGACCTGGCTACCCCCGTGGCCCACATCTGGTTCCTCAAGAGTCTTCCCTCGCGGATCGGCAACCTTCTGGATATCAGCCTCAAGGATCTGGAGAAGGTGCTCTACTGCGTCTCCTATGTCGTCACCGACCCGGGAGACACACCGCTCCAGAAGGGCGAGATCCTTTCCGAGCAGAAGTACGACGCGTACGAGCAGGAATTCGGATACGACTCGTTCCAGGCCGGCATGGGAGCCGAAGCGATTCGCGAGCTCCTTCGCGACATGGACATCGAGCACATCAGCGAGGAGCTCAGGGCCGAGATGCGCGTCGCCACCAGCGAAGCGAAGCGCAAGAAGATCGCGAAGCGGCTCAAGGTGGTCGAAGCCTTTCGTCAATCCATCAATCGACCGGAATGGATGATCCTGGAAGTCATCCCGGTACTGCCGCCCGACCTGCGTCCACTGGTGCCGCTCGACGGCGGGCGCTTCGCAACCAGTGATCTGAACGATCTGTACCGCCGCGTCATCAACCGGAACAACCGGCTCAAGCGCCTGCTTGAACTCAGCGCCCCGGAGATCATCATCCGAAACGAGAAGCGGATGCTCCAGGAGGCGGTCGACGCGCTCTTCGACAACGGACGTCGTGGCAAGACCATCACCGGACCGAACAAGCGCCCGCTGAAGTCGCTGAGCGACATGATCCGCGGCAAGCAGGGGCGGTTCAGGCAGAACCTCCTCGGAAAGCGGGTCGACTACTCGGGCCGCTCGGTGATCGTGGCCGGGCCCGAGCTTCGGCTGCACCAGTGCGGTCTGCCGAAGAAGATGGCCCTCGAGCTGTACAAGCCCTTTATCTATCACAAGCTTGAGCAGCACGGACACGTCTCGACAATCAAGAGCGCGAAGCGACTCGTGGAGCGTGAGGTCAAGGAGGTCTGGGACATCCTGGACGAGGTGATCAAGGAGCACCCGATCCTTCTCAACCGTGCCCCGACACTCCACAGGCTCGGCATCCAGGCCTTCGAGCCCATTCTCATCGAAGGCAAGGCAATCCAGGTGCACCCCCTGGTGTGTGCCGCGTTCAATGCGGACTTCGACGGGGACCAGATGGCCGTGCACTTGCCGTTGTCCATCGAGGCACAGGTGGAGGCGCGCGTGCTCATGATGAGCACGAACAACATCCTGTCTCCCGCGAACGGTCAGACGGTCATCGGGCCCAGCCAGGACATCGTGCTCGGCTGCTACTACATGAGCCGGGCGCGGCGCTACGCGAAGGGCCATGGCCGTCGCTTCGCGAACCGTGTCGAGGCGCTCGCTGCCTGGGACAATGGGGACATCGACCTGCAGGCCGAGATCTTCGTGCGCATCGATGGCGAGACGGTGGAGACCACGGTTGGACGAGTCCTCTTCGCCGAGATTCTGCCCGATGAGCTTCCCTTCTCGACGGTCAACAAGACCCTGAAGAAGAAGGATCTTGGCCGACTCATTGACGAAAGCTACCGCCTGGCCGGAGAGAAGGCCGCGGTCATCTTCGCGGACAAGATGCGCTCGATGGGCTACCGGTATGCAACGCAGTCCGGAATCTCGATCGGTCTCAAGGACATGATCATCCCGGACGCCAAGTGGCGGATTCTGGATGAGGCCAAGGCGAATGTTCAGCAGGTGGATGAGGAGCAGGCCTCCGGCGCGCTTACATCCGGCGAGCGATACAACAAGGTCATCGACATCTTCAACAATGCGACCGAAAGCATTGCGGAAGAGATGATGAAGCGAATGAAGACCGAGGAGATCACCGCGCCGGACGGCACGCTGGAACAGCAGGAGTCCTTCAACTCCATCTATATCATGGCAGACTCCGGTGCGCGTGGCTCCGCCGCACAGATGCGGCAGCTCGCCGGAATGCGTGGGCTCATGGCGAAGCCATCCGGCGAGATCATCGAGACGCCGATCATGGCGAATTTTCGGGAAGGGCTGACGGGCCTGGAGTATTTCATCTCCACCCACGGTGCACGCAAGGGACTGGCCGATACGGCACTGAAGACGGCCAACTCCGGATACATGACGCGCCGTCTCGTCGATGTGGCGCAGGACGCGGTCATCACGGAGATGGATTGTGGTACGCTCGATGGAATCGAGATGACCGCGCTGATCGAAGGCGGCGAGGTGATCCAGCGGTTGGGCGAGCGCATCCTCGGGCGAACCGCCCTTGAACCGGTGTTTCACCCCTACTCCGATGAACTCATCGTCGATGCCGACGAAGAGATCACGGAAGCGATCGTGGAGCAGATCGAAGAGGCCGGTATCGAGGTGGTCAGCGTTCGCTCTCCGCTGACCTGTCAGAGCAAGCGCGGAGTCTGCACGAAGTGCTACGGGCGCGACCTCGCACGGGGGCGCCGCGTGGACGTGGGGGAAGCTGTCGGCGTCATCGCAGCCCAGTCCATCGGTGAGCCCGGAACGCAGCTCACCATGAGAACGTTCCACTTCGGGGGTGTCGGTACAGTCAGCGCGCAGGAGTCCAAGGTGCAGTGCCGCCATACCGGCACCGTTCGCTACCGGGATGTACGGCGCGTTGAGAGTCCGAGTGGCTGGATCGTCATGAACCGGAACGGAAAGGTCGAGGTCGTCGACCAGCGCGGGCAGATGCGAGAGTCCTTCCCTCTCGTCTATGGCGCCAAGCTGCTGTTCGACGAAGGTGCCTCGGTGGAATCCGGAGCGGTTCTGGCTGAATGGGATCCGTGGTCCAACCCGATCCTTGTCGGAAGTGAGGGCCGGGTTCGTTTCGAGGACATTGTCGACGGCGTCACGATGGAGGAGACGATCGATCAGAACACGTTCGTGTCACGAATGGTGATCATCGACTCGCGAGATCCGGAGAAGCGGCCGCGGATCGTGCTCCGCTCCGCCGACGACAAGAAGGTTCTCCAGACCTACACCCTCCCGACCGGCGCGGTCCTCGACGTGGAAGACCGTCAACTCGTCCAGCCTGGGCAGATCATCGCCAAGGTTCCGCGAGAGTCGCAGAAGTCCAAGGACATCACAGGCGGTCTGCCGCGGGTCGCAGAGCTCTTCGAGGCGCGAAAGCCCAAGGAGCTCGCTGTCGTGTCGGAGATCGACGGGCGCGTCGAGTTCGGGCGTGAGACGAAGGGGAAGCGCTACCTGGATGTGGTGCCGGATGTCGGTGAGCGAAAGCGCTATGCCGTACAGAAGGGGAAGCACATCATCGTCCAGGAGGGAGACTGGGTTCGTGCGGGTGAGGCCCTCACGGAAGGGTCGGAGAACCCCCACGACATTCTGCGGATTTCCGGGCGAAAGGCGCTCGCCAACTACATCGTGGACGAGATCCAGCAGGTGTATCGACGGCAGGGCGTGCGCATTCACGACAAGCACATCGAGACGATCGTCCGGCAGATGCTTCGCCGGGTGCGAATCAAGGACGTCGGTGACACGAGCTTCCTGGTCGATCAGCACGTCGATCGTGCTGAATTCGACGACGAGAACATGCGGGTTCTCCAGCAGGGTGGAACGCCCGCTCACGCTGAAGATCTTCTTCTCGGGATCACCAAGGCGGCGCTCTCCACCGACTCGTTCATCTCTGCATCGAGCTTCCAGGAGACGACCAAGGTGCTGACGGAAGCTTCCATCAACGGCAAGGTCGACTATCTTCGCGGTCTCAAGGAGAATGTCATCATGGGCCGGCTGATTCCCGCCGGTACGGGGCTGGAGGCGTACCGCCATCTGGATCTCGTCCTGACCCCTGACGAAGAGGCCTCCGCGGACGCGCTCGAATCAGCGGAGTAGCCGGCTGAAGCAAAAACGGTCGGTCTGCGCAGGTGAGGACCGATTCCGAGCAGTTGAACGGTCGGCAGACAGGCGGCCGCGAGCAGTCCGCCGATTTCCGCACTGGGCTCGGCACCTGCGCTTGACAGAACGAAGCAGCCCTCTATACTCCCGGCTCCTCGCGATCGACGTGCGCGAGCAGAGGAGGTCCGCGCATTGTCGCGGTATTCATTGACGAGTGTTCGACTCTCCACAGGGAAACGGGCCGAAGATGCCGACCATCAACCAGCTGATCCGAAAGGGGCGCGAGCGCCAGAAGGCGAAGAACACCGCGCCAGCCCTCAAGGCGTGTCCGCAGAAGCGTGGCGTGTGCACGCGCGTCTACACCACTACGCCCAAGAAGCCGAACTCCGCCCTCCGAAAGGTTGCGCGTGTGAGGCTGACGAATGGGATGGAGGTGACGAGCTACATTCCCGGTGAAGGGCACAACCTGCAGGAGCACTCGGTGGTCCTGATCCGAGGTGGTCGAGTCAAGGACCTGCCCGGTGTGCGTTACCACATTATCCGGGGCGCGCTTGACACCATCGGTGTACAGAACCGTCGCCAGGGGCGGTCCAAGTACGGCGCGAAGCGGCCCAAGTGATCAGCCTGCCCGCAGGGTTGCGGGTTCGGGCCACAAGAGAGGAATCCGATGCCACGACGTAGAGTAGTAGCAAAGCGCGAAGTCATTCCCGATCCCAAGTATGGCGATCGGCTGGTGGCGAAGTTCGCCAGCAATCTGATGCTCGACGGCAAGAAGAGCATCGCCGAGTCCATCGTGTACGGCGCATTCGATGTGCTGGAAGAGCGGACGAAGGGCGAGAATCCCGTCGAGGTGTTCAAGGCTGCGCTGGACAACGTGCGTCCTGCGGTCGAGGTCAAGTCGCGCCGCGTGGGTGGATCGACCTATCAGGTGCCCGTCGAGGTGCGTGCCGACCGGCGAACGGCTCTGGCCATGCGCTGGTTGATCGGTGCGTCCCGACAGCGGAGCGAGCGCACGATGCGTGAGCGCCTCGCGAACGAGCTGCTCGACGCCGCCAACAATCGTGGCAATGCTGTGCGAAGGAAGGAAGAGACCCATCGCATGGCCGATGCCAACAAGGCTTTCGCCCACTACCGCTGGTAGTCGAAGCCCGACTCCCGTCGGGCTGAGCTTCGGAGCAAGATCGTGGCCGGTGTTGACCTCTCCATAATCCGTAACATCGGCATCATGGCGCATATTGACGCCGGGAAGACGACGACGACGGAGCGCATCCTGTACTATACCGGCCGCACCCACAAGATGGGCGAGGTGCACGACGGCGCTGCCACGATGGACTGGATGGCGCAGGAGCAGGAGCGTGGGATCACGATCACAAGCGCGGCGACGACCTGTGCCTGGCGCGATCACCGGATCAACATCATCGACACGCCTGGACACGTCGACTTCACGATCGAGGTGGAGCGCTCCCTGCGCGTGCTCGACGGGGCTGTGGCAGTGTTCTGTGCCGTGGGGGCCGTTCAGCCGCAGTCCGAGACCGTGTGGCGACAGGCAGACCGGTATGGCGTGCCCAGGATAGCGTTCGTCAACAAGATGGATCGGGTTGGTGCCGACTTTGGTGCCGTGCTCGATGAGATGCGGACACGCCTCGGCGCAATCCCCGTGGCACTGCAGCTCCCCATCGGGGTCGAAGACGGGTTCTCGGGTGCTGTGGACCTGATCCGGATGCAGGCGGTCACCTACGATACGGAGACCCTCGGCGCGGAATCCGTCGTTTCGGATGTTCCGGAGGAAATGCAGGGTGCGGCGCGCAAGGCGCGGGAGCAGATGATCGAAGCCATTGCAGACGTGGATGACGAAATCGCGATGCTCTTCCTCGAAGGCGAGGAGATCGGCGAGGAACGCCTGCGCTGTGCAATTCGCAATGCATGCCGGACCCTGAGACTGGTTCCCGTGCTGTGTGGATCCGCCTTTCGCAACAAGGGGATCCAGCCCCTTCTCGATGCCGTGGTGGACTACCTTCCGGCGCCCACGGATGTCCCGGATGTTCGAGGGCTCAAGCCGGGGGCGATCCACCGGGCGGAGGCGAACGGTGGACTGTTCGAGGAGGCCGATTACGAGCCGCGGCCGTCCGCCGTGGAGGCTCCCTTTGCAGCGCTGGCATTCAAGATCATGAATGACCCGTTCGTGGGTCAGCTTACCTACTTCAGGGTCTACTCCGGCAGCGTTGAATCGGGCAGCGCGGTGTACAACCCGCTCAAGGGGAAACGGGAGAGGATCGGGCGCCTGCTGCGCATGCATGCGAACAAGCGCGAAGAGGTCGAGCGTGTCGAGGCTGGGGATATCGCCGCTGCGGTGGGTCTGCGCCTGACGACGACGGGGGACACCCTCTGTGACGAAAAGGCGCCAATTGTCCTCGAGCGTATCGTGTTCCCTGAACCGGTGATTTCGATCGCGATCGAGCCTCGGACCCAGGCCGATCAGGATCGGCTGGCGACCAGTCTTCAGAAACTGGCTGTCGAGGATCCTTCCTTTCGGGTGCATACCGACCCCGAGACGGGACAGACCATCATCCGAGGCATGGGCGAACTGCACCTCGAGATCATCGTCGACCGGCTCCTTCGCGAGTTCAAGGTGGACGCTGCTGTCGGGAAGCCGCAGGTCGCCTACCGCGAGACGCTACATGGAACCGCGCGCGTCGAAGGCCGGTTCATTCGGCAGAGTGGTGGGCGGGGGCAGTACGGGCACGTCTGGCTTGAACTCGCCCCGGCCGACCCGGGCGCCGGATTCGTCTTCGAGGACGAGATCGCCGGAGGGGCGATCCCGCGCGAGTTCATTGCCCACGTGGAGCGTGGTGCGCGTGAAGCGGCTGATGCAGGCGTACTCACGGGTTACCCCATGATCGACGTGACCGTGCGGCTCGTCGACGGCTCGTTCCATGAGGTGGACTCGAGCGAGCAGGCCTTTCGAATCGCGGGAGCCATCGGTTTTCGAGATGGTGCGCGTCAAGCGGGCGTCCAGGTTCTGGAGCCCGTATTCTCAGTCGAAGTCGATACCCCCGAGGAGTACATGGGGGACGTCATCGGAGACCTCAACCGCAGACGCGGCCAGGTCACCGAAATGGCGGAAAGGCATGGCATCAAGGTCGTCCGGGCACTCGTCCCTCTTGCCGAGATGTTCGGATACTCGACCGATGTGCGTTCCCTGACGCAGGGCCGTGCAAGCTACTCCATGGAATTCGATCACTATGCGCCCGTACCGCGATCCGTGCAGGAGGAGATCGCGGTGCACACGGGAAGTGTGCAGTACGACGCGTAACCACCCCAACTGGCTGCAGGAGCAGGACGATGGCAAAAGAAAAATTCGAACGAACGAAGCCCCACGTGAACATCGGGACGATCGGTCACGTGGACCATGGCAAGACGACGCTGACGGCTGCGATCA
>REDH01000012.1 GCA_007693585.1 Deltaproteobacteria bacterium | reverse complement strand
GCGCGTGGTAGCTGAACGTCGTCTAACCGCCCAAAGCGTCCTTCTGCGCTCCCAGGAAGCCCCGCCGGTCCGGGAGATAGGCGTTCTCCGTCCGCCGCGGCGTCTCGAACGTGGCATGGCGAAGCTCCACGGCGCCCAGGACGTTGTCGACGGTGCTCTCGAGCGCACTCCAGTCATCGAGCGTCCACTCCCGGATGACCTCGCCGCCAGGGCCATCGACCTGACGCGGGTTGCCGATCGGGTTGAGCGCCCACTGCGTCTGCTGGCCCAGCGGATCCGTCACGGTACGATTCAGCCCCGCGTAGACCAACGCCCACGTCTGCTCCGGAGTGCTCGCGCCCGGACACCCGTGCGCAGATGTCCCGCCGGGCACGTCATCTCCCCGGGTGATGCCCGTCACCACCTGCTCCGGGCGCAGGCCGGCGTCGACGTCCTCTTCGCTGAATTCGATCAGGGCCCCGACGGCATCGTAGGTCAGCGCGAGGCGCTCCTGCGCGGGTCCGACCACCTCCCGCAGGTTGTGCGGAACCCGGACGGAAGGAGACTGAACCGCGGGCGAATAGTCGTACGTCTCCACCTGCGAATCGCGGCTCGCCTGCGCCAGGTGACCCGCCGCGCTGTCGTACGCGTACGTGATGACGACGTCTTCGGCCGGTGGACCCTCCCAGGCTTCCGCGGCACCGCAGGTGACCGACACCAGCCGATGCGGATTCGGCGTCTCCAGCCCCTCCACACGCGCATACCCGAACCGGCACGTTCGCCCCGCGGCCATCGTCGGCTGCTCGTCCGTCGGGCGCAGGTCAAATTCGATGCGGCACAGCCGATTGGGCACCCGCGAAGACACGCACTCCCCGTCCGGAGAGTCCTCCGCGCGCCCCACAAAGGTCCGGTACCGCGTCGCATTGCCGTGCCGGTCCGCCGTCAGCAGCAGCGGCTCCGCCTGAGGCTGCACGTCCCGCAGCGCAAACACCCCGTCCGCCTGCACCGCGTCCAGCACCATCGTCCGCGGCATCCGGAACCAGAAGCGCTCCCCCTCCGGCGTCGTCATCCGAAGGCAGCCCTCGTCACCGCACGGCAGATCGACAGCCTCCACCATCGCGTCCGCCGGCTGACCCGCGCCGCCCACCACCTCCAGCCGGTCATGCCGACCCCGCTCCGGGTGCCACGCCCCATCATGCCACACGAACGTCGTATCCATCACCAGCAACGACAACACCGGATCCGCGCTCGGCGACAGCTCCGCCGCCGGCGTGAACCCACCCTGCGCCCGCGCCACCCACGACGGCACCGGGTGCACCGTGAAATCCGGGGCACCCCCGGACTCGCCCGCGGACTCGACCTGCACCAGCGGGCGAGCGAAGTGCTCGAAGGTGGGTTCCCAGCCGGGGCCGAGGCTTCCCTCCACGTTGCGCGTGTTGTCGTACGTTCGACCGATGATCACCGGCACGCCCCGCGACGGCATCACGAAGTCCGTACGCTGCGTCTGGTACGCGCCGTCGTGCAGGCGCACGCCCTGCACCTGCGCCTGGCCCGCGGGCAGACCCGTGCGCTGCTCCACCAGCACGCCGTCCAGACGCGCGAGCACCACGAGCGGCTCGCTGGACGCCTCCGCAGGGAGCCGGTGGATCTCCACCGTGAACTCGGGCCCTGCGCCCAGCTCCTCCAGCGCAGCCTCCACCTCCCCATACGTCAACGGAATGCGCCACGTTCCCGGTGGGAGCGTCGTCTCCTCCTGGGAAAGCGAAGGGTTGCCGGGCGCCCGAAGCAACGAGCGATCCACCTGCTGCACTGCACCCTGCGCGTTCACCACCTCGCCGACAATGCGCGCCGCCACCCGCGCGTCCTCGTGCAACACCACCTCCAGAATCCGGTAGTCGTCCACCGGCACATCGAGGTGCGGCTGCGGGTGCCCGCCATCGAACACCGGACGGTGGTAGCGACGCACCAGCTCCAGGCGCTCCACCTCGAACGCGAACTCCCACAGCGTGTTGCCCTCGTCCCCGCGCTGCGCCACCCGAAGCGTCGCGTAGTCGTCCGCATCGAGGCTGCCGAGCTGCTCGGGCAGGAAGATCCACCGCCCGTCGGCGTCCGTCGCGCCCTCCGTGTCCCCGATGTACATGCCCAGCGCGCGGTCGCCCGAAAAGCGACCCAGGTCTTCTTCCTCCTCCGGACCTTCCCACCCGAAGTCTCCCCACAGCCACTGGTCATCCCCGCGGAACGTCGCGTCGCCTTCCGCCGCGTCATCGCCGAGCATCGGCACGTCCAGACCGCCGGCGGTGCGCCGACCCACCTGGAGGCTCTCCAGCTCCAGCAGCGTGAAGTGCGCCTCCGGACGATATACCCACTCGATCACCGGACCTGGGTCCTCCTGACCCAGCGCCAGCGCAGCCTGACGACGTGCCAGCGTCAGCACCGCGTTGTGCTTCGGCGTCAGCACCGGCACCAGGCGCATCGGACGCTCCCCCATCCACGGGGTCTCCCCCTCCTCGCCGACACCCGATACCGCGCGCAGCCCGCAGCGCATGCTCCCCGAACCCGAACCGCGACCGTGAAAACACACCACGTTCACCGCGAAACTCGGACCCGGCTCGCGGCCCGTTCCACCGCGCGCCCCCTCCTGAAGGCTCGTCCCCGACACATGCACGTAAAAGTGAGACCGCCGCGCTGCATCCTCACGCGGCAACTGAAGCACCTGCGTCTGACGACCAGGACGAATCTCGAACATCCCCACATGCTCGTCCTCGTCCTCGTCCGCCCCCGACCCATCCCCCACCGGCAGCAGGCGCCCCATCGCAGGATTGTCCTCGTCCACCTCGCCGATCACCCGCGCAAGACGACCCGTGAAACCCGGAAGACCCATCGGCAGCGCCGTGCCGTCCGCGTCCAGCCACTCCGTGTACACCGTCAGCGTCTCGTCCGTGACCAGCGCGCTCCCTTCCGTGCCCAACACGTTGCGACGACCCTCGCCCGCAGTGCCCCCCTCCGACACCGTCCACGTCCGCTCCGCCCACACCCGAAGATTCGGAGGACGAAGCACCACCTCCACGCGGCCCGCTTCCCCCCCCGACACCTCCAACTCAGGCACCTCACCCCGCTCCGACCCAAGCACCGTGTGCGCCGTGCCCATGTACCCCGTCGCGTGGTTCACCACCACCACCCGAAGCGCATCGCCCACGCGCACCGGGTTCGCATGCTGCGCCGTCTCCTCCAGATCCACAGCCTCGTACACAAGCCGGTCCGAAAACGCGAACCGAGGCTGCAACGACGGACCCCGAAACGAAAACCGAAGCTCTCCCGACGCCAACCGCGCCTCCTCCTCCGCCCCCGACGCCACCGACCGAAACAAGGCCAGC